>JAUYOL010000023.1 GCA_030695905.1 Candidatus Omnitrophota bacterium
TAACCTCTCATTCGACGACGCCTTTAATATAATATTACTTAGCCAGGACCTTGCCGCGGACAGGAGAGGCGACATAATAAACGTAATGACATCTTTGGAGTATGAGAAACTTTACGGCAAGAAATATACCGATAAGAGAAGGATTAAACGTCTAAAGCTAAATTACGCGAAGCCATCAGTCGTCTTTAACGCGTTGGGGCAGTTAAAATCGGATGTGGGCAAGATAATAGTGGATGAGTCGAGCGGGACAGTTATACTTATAGATATACCTGAAAGATTAAAAGTGCTTGAAGAAGCCTTTAACAGGCTCGATCAGCCTCTTGATACCGCCGTCTTTGACCTTAAATACGCGAAGCCGGCCGATATTAAGGCCCATCTATCAAGCGCCATTACGCCCGGGTTAGGCGAGGTCTTTGTCGATGAAAAATCGGGAAAGATAGTGGTATCGGATATGCCGGACAAGATAGCGAAGATAAGAAACGTGATCAGGGCCTTCGATGCGGCCCCGCTGCAGGTATTCATAGAAGCCGAGATAGTGCAGCTTGTGCTCAATGATCAGTTTCAGCGGGGCGTAGACTGGAAGAAGATATTTGGCGATGAAGAATGGATAAAGTGGGCCAAGTTGACAGGGCTGACCCTGGTAGGGCTTTTCCCGGCCACGGGCACTTTTATAGACGGCGCTTTTCAGAAAGTTACAGTAGGCACCCTTGATGCCAATAAGTATACGGGCGTTCTTAAATTTTTACAGACATACGGCAACACCAAGACATTATCCCGCCCGCGTCTTGCCGTAGTGGATAATCAGGAAGCGAAGATAATGGTAGGCAAAAGAGACGCGTATGTGAGCCAGACCTTAAGCCAGGCACAAACAACCACGGTAACCTCGGAAAGCGTACAGTTCGTGGATGTAGGGGTAAAGTTAAATGTGGTACCCTCCATATCGAGCGATGGCTTCATAGTAATGAAGATAAAGCCGGAAGTCAGTACAGTGGAAAGTATCCTCACGACATACTTAAAGAGCCAGATACCCATCATCGCGACATCGGAGGCCGAAACGGTGGTAAAAGTAAAAGATGGCACCATGATAATGATAGCGGGGCTGATGAAAGAAGAGAACGTAGATGATATACAGGGCTGGCCTTATCTATCAAAGGTCAAAGTTCTGGACGCGGCTTTTGGTAATAGATCCACCCAGAGGAAGAATACCGAACTTATAATATTCATCACGCCTCATATAATAACGGGTGAAGCTCCCGTGGATGACCATACTATGGAGGATCTCTATCCGGCAGACGTTCTCCCCAGGCCGCTCAAAGAAGACCTTATAGATAAAAAAGTTGGAGAAATAGGAGCCAAAAAAGATAGACAGAATGCAAATAGCAAAAAAGAAGACATCGCTTCAAAGATGAAAGGGATAAAAAAATGAGAAATAAAGCATTTAGATTTATATGTTTTGTAATTTTTTTCTTTATGCTGGGGAGTGTAAATTTGTTCGCCGCCGATAAGGCATCGCTTGAAAAAGAGGTGGTAAAGCTGAAAGAGGAGAACGCGCTCTTAAGCTCTGAGCGGGCCGGCATGTACGAAGAATTAGGCATAGCGTATACTAAAGCAGGCCTTCTGGATGAAGCGATAGACGCTTATAAGAAGTCGTTATTTTATAATCCCAATAATGCCCAAATACACTATTATTTGGGGCTTCTTTACCAAAAGACAAGAAAAGACGTGGAAAAGGCCGTCTCCCATTTTAAAAGATATCTTTACCTTAATCCTGACGCCAAGAATAAGGATGAGGTAAGGTATTTGATAGAGATGGT
The DNA here is from genome assembly GCA_030695905.1 of Candidatus Omnitrophota bacterium. Classification (NCBI taxonomy): domain Bacteria; kingdom Pseudomonadati; phylum Candidatus Omnitrophota; species Candidatus Omnitrophota bacterium. The sequence continues at coordinate 1,815 of JAUYOL010000023.1, forward strand.
GCAGAATAAAAGATAGAGGGGATAAGATGCCAAAAAAGAAGATAAATAAAAAAGATCAGGCCGTTTTTTACCTTATTGCCGGAATATCCGCGGCGCTTTCGATAATATTCTTTATCGGGCTTTCGGCTTTCTATGTGCAGAACATACGGCTCAAAAGTCATGAGGCCGCGCTGGAAAAGAACATAATTTCATTAAATGAGAACCTGCAGCAATGTCTTTTATCCGAAAAAGGCAGGACTAAAGCCGAGAATGACGCCGCGTCCTATCTTAAATGGAGATATGTGCTTAAAGATCAGGTTGATCAGACGGCCCGCATGTTTAATGACAGGATAAATACTATGAAGGGCGCAAAGAAGGACAAGTCTCTTACGGCCCTGTTGTATTATAATCTGGGGCTGGCCCATACTATAAACGCGGACTTCGCGCTTGCCCTGGATGCTTTCGAAGAGGCGATCAAGCTGGATCCGAGTTCCGGTTACAGTTATTACAATCTTGGATTGCTCTATTCAGCCTACAAAGATGATCCTAAGAAGGCCCTCGAATGCTATAAAAAATATATGGAAATATCCCCTAAGGGGTTATACGCGCAGACTGTAAAGGAAAGAATAAAGACGCTTGAGAGGTCAATGCCATGAAAGATAAAACTTTTTTAATAGTAGCGGCCGGGATAATAATAGTTTTAAGTATATTATGCGCTGTTTTTGTTCTTAATACCTATAATTTGAAAAATAAAGTTGCCCAGAGCAATAGTATTATAGGTAAGATAGAGTCCGAACTTGGCCGCGTGCGCGAGGAAAAAGAAGAGATAGCGCGCAAGAGCGAAAAACTCTCCTCCGATGCCGTTTCATACTTAGCGATAAATACAAAGCTGGCTGAAGAAAAAGATCAGTTGAATAAGAAACTGGAGGGCGCGCAGAAAATTATAGAAGCAAAAGAGGCGGATCTGCAGAGGTCGCAACAAAGGCTCAAGGACATAGAGAAAGAAGCCGTTACGGCTAAAAAAGCCAAAGATGACAAGCTGGCAAGAGAGAAGAGGTCTTTAGAGAAGAAGATAATCGCTACATCGGCAGCCATAAAAAAAGAGAGAGCGCTTTATCATTACAACTTAGGCGTGGCGTACGCGCAAGCCAAGCTTTATGATGAAGCGATAGAGGAATATGAAAAGTCGTTGGAATTTGACAGTGACAACGCGGACGCTCATTATAATTTAGGTATATTGTATGAGACGATTACCAGTGATGCCGAACGCGCGATGTCCCACTATAAAAAATATCTCGAAATTAATCCGCGGGCTGAAGATATTGATGAGGTAGCCGGCCGCATAAACAGGCTGAGTAAATGAGACATATTGTCACCGGGCTTGTTGCCCTTCTGATAATTTTGCTGATATTTATAGATGCGTACATTTTTATAGATAGCCAGATGTTAAAGAAGGCTATAGAGGCCAAGTCAAAAGAGCTTATACATAAAGTAAACGAAGATCAGAAGTTGATTAAAGAACGGATAGAGCGAATACACAAAGAAGATATGGCAGTTTTTTTTGAGAGATATAAAGAATTGGAAAAGGAAAAAAATAGAAGACGGGAAATGGAGAAAATTTTAAGCGATAAAAAAGTTAAATAAAATAAATTTGCCAAAACGAAAAACCGGTGGTATACTTATAGTAGAAGTAAGGAAAGTTAGTAATTAGGAAAAGGCAAACCCGTAGTAATACGGTGACGCAAAGCAGTGCGTCCGCCAAGTGCGGAACGGCAGGCTGCCAAAATTGCAAATATTGTTTCCCAGGCAAGGCAGCCTGGGATTTTTTTTCAAAATTTTGAAAAGTGCCACGCTGAAATGGTGTTTTAAATGACAAAAAGGAGATAGCAATGCCCAGAGTGCCACGCATATACATAGAAAACTCCATTTGCTACGTTACATCCCGGGGCGACCATGATGAGGTCATCTTTAGAGAGGGTGGTGACTATCAAATGTATCTGGAGTTATTAAAAAAGGCTAAAGAGCAATACAGGTTCAAGTTATTCGCGTTTTGCCTCCTTCCAAACCACCTGCACCTGCTCATAGAGCCGGATGATGAGGGCGCCATATCCCAGGTTATGCATGGCCTTAATTCGAATTATACAAAATACTTCAATGGCAAATATTCAAAGAGCGGCCATCTGTTTCAGGAAAGATACAAGATGGCGCTTATTGAAAAATCCCCGAATCTGTTGAATGTTACCGCTTATATACATTTAAATCCTAAGGCCCTGGGCATAGCCGCTGAAATTAAGGATTACCCCTATTCGAGTTACCCCGCTTACCTGAACGCGAAGACGGCCATTATAAATATAGGAGGAGAGGTAAGAGAGATATCGGGGTATCTTAGCGGAAAAAAATATGAAGATTTTATTTCCGGCATAGCGCTTGGCTTTTTGCAGGATCTCGGCAAAGAGCTGTCAAAAAGACCCATAATAGGATCCGATGAATTTGTGGAAAAGGTAAAGAATAAAATCGAGAGCGATAAATTAAGGGTCGCGGAAGGTTCGCTCTCCGGCTCCATGTTCGGTATTATGTCCGGCAGGAAATTTCTCGCGGCATCGGGTGTGGCAATTGTCCTGCTCGGGGCATTGACATTTTATCTTTATTCAAGGGCATCGGCATTCAAGGACAACCTTAAGAATAAGGAATCCGAATTCAGCGGCCGGTTATTAAAAGCTAAAGACGATCTTAAGAAAGATCTTGAAGGAAAATATCGCGCGGATATGGTCTCTTTTGAGGCGATGACAAAACGTCTTGAGATGGAGAAGCAAAAGGCCGGGGAGCTGGAAGAGCAGCTTAAATCCCAACAGCCTTAAAAAATCAGAAAGAAGATGATTACCATGAAGACAAATTTAATTGCAAAGAGGGCGTTTTCAGGTTTCGTGGTGACATGTTTTATGCTCTTCTCCTCCTTGTATATATGGGCCGCCTATTCCCAATGGACCGACTCGAACTGGGCCCCTACAAGCACTTATGTATACAAAACCGCCGCTATAAATACGTCCGGTCCGGGACTTAAGATTGATCCCGAAGTCGTGCCTGTTACAGATAGTGCCGCGAGCGATTTTTTAAAAGGTACGAAGGGTCCTAATGTAATGATAGCTGGAAGTCCCGATGCCAGCCTTGAACTTGCGCCCACAGTGGATCCTTTTCCCGCCACTCTCGGGCAATGGGGCGAGTTGCCGTCTATACCTGCCCCGGGCGTCTACACGCGTTATATGAGGATGGGCGATTATATATATTGCATATTTGCCTCTGGAGACGGCAGGCAATTCGGCAGGATAAAGATAAGTGATATGTCGGATCCCGCAAAATTTCCGAAATGGGAGTTTTTGGAGCCCCTGCCTGTGGGGGTATCGGCAGGCACCGCCGTTACTAATGACGGTGAGTATATATATGTATTGCGCGGCAGCGGTTCAAAAGAGGTTTATTTCTACCTTCCTCCGGAAATTACCGACCCGGATCCAGGTGATACCAAATTTCCATTCCTCTCTCCCGGTCCGGGCGAGTGGAAGAAATTTGGTACCGATACAATTCGTCTTACACAGGCTGCCAATGTTGGAGCGGATATTGCGCATACAGGTAGTCCTCTGTCTACAAAAAACGGTTATCTATATGTATTGAGCGGGGGAGATTCAAGTATATACTCCCGGTATGACCCCAACGGCATTCTTAGTAATCTATGGGGAGGCCGCGCCGGGCTGACCGGTATTTTGGTTAATAGCGGAGCAAGTTTGTCCGTCAAGCCAGGCGATAATTATATCTATGCTTCGATACCGAATACGAATAACATTAGGAAATATACAATTACCGATAATGTCTGGGCAACGAATATGCCTCCATTGCCTGTGGATACCGCAGGCCATTCGCCGAGTTTTACGAGAGGCGCCAGGATATATTATCCCGGCTCCGGCGAATATTTATATGCATGCGGCATTTCAGAGACTTATGTGGGCCCTTACTACACGACAAAAACAAACCGCGGATTTTATAGATTTGGCCCTATTACCGGGACGCCGGCCTGGACACGTCTGGATGACTTACCCGCCCAGCTTTCAGAATATGGTTTCGTGATATACGATCCTGATATTGGCACCGCGAGTGAAGGCACGCGGCTGCATCTCGTTTCAGGGAAAAATTATACACGTCCGTGGGAATACAGCGTTACAAATAGTAAATGGAATACCCTTTCACAGGCGCCTCTTAGGAAAAATGGCATGGCATTGATCTCTCCAGGCCCCGGCAGCGACTATCTCTATTATGTGCCGGCAGATACAACTAATAATTTTTTCCGCTACACGATCTCCCGTAATAGATGGGAAGAGTTGAAGTCTTTGCCGGATAATATCGGCTCTGCCGGAAACCGTATCACGTATCTCAACGGATATGTATATTGCTTGCAGGGAAATAACAATAGTGGTTTCTGGCGTTACGATGTCAGTCAAGCTCCTGGAGCTGATAGCTGGGACATATCCCTTCCTCCCTTTCCTCTTACAGCGGGCGGCGGATCCGGAATAGTCGGTGTCAGATCGGGGGGCAATGATTATATATACGCCTTGCGCGCAAGCGGTACCAATACTTTTTATAGGTATGGTGTTACCAGCCAGGCATGGGAACCAATGGCAAATGCGCTGAATGTGTTTAGTGGGAACGGTATGGTATATCCGGGTTATCAGGAATCAGATGGCTATACCTATATATATGCCTCGTCAGATGGTGGTAGCGGCAACTTCTATAGATATGGGCCTATAGAGGAGGACGTGGATGGAAATGGGGATGGCGTTATAGGCCAATGGCAGGCGAGAGCGCCGACTCTGTTTGGGAATGGAGCCGGATTTATGGGTATAGGAGCCCACTTATATTATGTAGGCGAAGGAAAGATACGCGCTTCTCTTAAAAGTGGTACCTCTCAAAATCTTGTCTATTACATCGATACAAATATCTGGGAACTTAAAGAGCCCCTTCCATTTTATGATGGTATCAGCGCGCTTACTTCAGATGAGACAAGCATCTATGCTCTTTATGGTTATAGCGATGGCGGGTTCGCCAGATTTGATCTGGCCGGCCAATCATGGAATGAACCTGTGGTAAGCAGACATGGCTCTATCGCAGGTAATGCCGTAAGTGATAAGGATAAGAATATATATTTCGCATATGGGTACACCTGGTATAACACAGGTATGGATGCCTGGCATATATGGGTCTATTCACCGTCTTTAAGGCGCTGGACAGGTCTGATGAGGTGTCCTTTCTGGATAGCCAAAGGCACAAAGGCTGCCTATCTACAGGGTAAGAACGCTCTATTTATTACAAAAGGATCCGGATCAACCAAGCTTTATAAATATGATGTATCCTCGGGTCAATGGAGCGACTGCAACCCCGGAGACAGATTTTATGCCAATACACAGGTATGCGCAGGATATACAGAGAACGGCACTATGGAGGCAGTATATGCCGTAGGAGGACCGAGTGGCAATACCCTATATATGTATTCTCCGGATGCGGATAGCTGGACATCGCTTATTACAGGGTTGCAGGTTTCTACCAAGCAATCTAATGTTATGGCGTATGTAAACGGTAAGATTTATGTGATAGCATTGGGGACCGGGGATCTTTACGCTTTCGATGGAACCAGCTGGGAACCGAAGGGGAAAATAGGGGGCGCAAATCCGGTATCTACGGATGAAGGCTGCGCTTTATTCAATAAGTCCGGTTCTAATTACCTGTATTGCATACCGTCATCTCCATCCGATTTATTTTTAAGATATGATACAACTGCGCAGACGTGGAGCCAGCTTAAGTCTCTCCCAGCTATACCATCGCCCCTACAGCAGTTTACCAGTATAGCGGCTACCAGCATAGTGGATACAGGGGAAGATTGGTTATACGCGTATAACGCGACATGGGGTGAGAATTTTATACGTTATCACACCGTAAAAGATACATGGGACACATCGAAGTTTTTACCGTCAGCCCCACGGTCCGGCAGCGCGATGTGCGGTTACAACGGTTATATTTATTATATTAGCGGAGATGCATCGGGTACTTTTTATCGTTATGATATAGCCGGTGATGCGTGGGATTCGTTATCTTCCTCCCCACAAATATTTTCAAATAGTGGAGTCAGCATGGCGGTATCAACTTATAGCGGCGAGCGCGCCATATATGTGACAGGCGGCGAAAATCAGACGGGATTTTATAGATATGACATCCCTGCCAATACATGGACGACGCTTAGCTCTCCAGGGACATTTGGCGCCGGCAATGCCTTGACTGCGGTAGGGGGATATATTTATGCGCTCAAGGGTGGCGGCACGGTTTTGTGGAAATATAATATAGCAACTGGGACATGGGATGCAACAGCATATACTGTGCCTTCAGTAGGATCGGGCGGCAGTATAGTTTATCCCGGTTCCGGCGATTGGGCATATATTTTATTGGGCAACAATACCCCTACCTTATACAAGTATCATTGTACAGCTGGAAATTCGGTTAAGATCAGGGACTGTCCTGTGAATGTCAGAGAAGCACAGTCTAAGATGGTCTACCCGGGATTTGGAAATTATATGTATTATTTACAGGGAATTTCTTTTTCTACTACCGATGATTCATCCGTATTTTTAAGGTATTCCATGACTGCGGATTCATGGGAAGAGCTTATCCCTACGTCTTTTACCAGTAAAACTCCTGCGGCATTGGCTTGCGCCGACGGGACAAATTTCTATATATTTCAGTCCCCATATAGCAGGTTGTCCAGCTACAAAGCCTTTTCAATAGGCGAATATGTATCCGATATGAAGGAGGTTGGTAACCATGATGGCTGGGGTAATGTAAGCTGGGACGCCAACGGTTTACAGATGATGGATATAAGGGCCCGGTCGGGAAATGACGCCAATCTTAACGACGCCGTCGAGTGGCGTCTGGCGCCGTCCATCCAGAATCCCGTTGATTTGGATGCCTTAAGTTCCATGCGCGTTGCGGACAGGTATTTTCAATATAGGGTCGTTTTAGCTACCGACAAACTAAGCGAGACCCCGCAATTACAATCGATAAATTTCGATTATGAAAGATATGGCTACACCACGCAGGAGATTATCTCGCGCGTATTCGATTCCGGGCGTGCGAATAATCGTATTATGTCCATAAAGTGGAGTGAAACTCTTCCTGTAGGCACTGACATACGTTTCCAGATGAGGACGGCTTCTACCGCAGCCGGTTTAACGGATATTAATACACCTCCCTGGCTGGGGCCCGGCGGAACGCAAGTTTTTAATTATCCGTTTGACAGCGCGGTATCCTATGAAAAAGACGACCATATTAAGCTCGATGAAACAGCAGGTGTGGCCAGGCTCTATAAAGATCTCGAGGACCATCCTTATTCTCACGCGCTTACCCTTTATAATAAGACAGCAACCGATCTAACTAACCAGATAGTGTCTGTCCACATACCTTCTTCATATGAGCATTTTTGGCAGCATATCCGCCCTGACGGCGCAGATGTAAGGTTTCACGATGGGGCCAGCAAGATAAGCTATTTAACAAGTTCATTTGATTTCGCGAACAAGGCCGCCTGGTTTAACATAAGGGCCACTGTGCCAGCCGGCGGTTCAAAGACGATATATATGGTTTATGGTAACGGCCAGCCTGTCTCGGAATCAGACGTTTCTTTAAGAGACTATAGTTCGTTTACTACTCACCCGACCCTTAGGGCGTGGTGGGATTTTGAAGATGACACCCACAATACGTATGCGGACGATACCGGTTCCGTGGACGGTGTCAACAATAAACTAAACTTTCAACCGGTTCCGCCGACAGTGTCCCCGGAACGGATATCAACAGGCATTTTCGGATCTAAAGCTGTGAGCCTGGACGGGGTGCGTGATTATATGGTGACAGATCTTAGTCCTAATTTTACGTATACAGGCGGGAGTAAAACATTATCTTTCTGGATAAGGCCTAAACCTGATCCTGATGGCGGTAGGATCATATCGGTTGTAAATCCTTATAATATAATAATCATGTTCGAAAACCCGAATACAGGAAAGCTGAATATCCGTGTGGGTAATGGGGATATTGACAATGTCTTTAGCAGAAGCACTTCGAAGGCCCTTCCGTTTGATAATGCCTGGCATCATGTGGCCCTTGTCTTAAGCCCTGACAAGACTGTAAAAGTCTATATGGACGGACAAGTAACGGATACATGGAGCCAAGCCGTAACTTCATGGAGCCAATTCCTTCCCCCCATTAATCCTAATTCTACCACTAAACTTACGGTGGGTAATGTGTATCCTCTTGATTACGGTGCTGGTTTCCCGCAGTATTATTACACCGGAGACATAGATTTTATTTCGGTGTTTGAAACAAATTTTCAGGAAAAAGAGATAAAAGACTTGTATGTGGGAGCTGATACCAAGAACCGGTTCGGCTTGGTCGTAAAAGAAGAGTCCGTCAACCAACCGGTCCCAACCGGTTATCCCGGGGCGGGAAATATCTTTTATTACAGGGTGCCTATAATACTGGACAATTCCGGCAAGCCAGCCAAGCCGGGTCTTAGCCTGATAGATATAAATCTTGACGGTTGGTCTGAATACTGGACGCATACAAAAGGCACGAGAAAAGATATGATGGTTACAAATTCTGATGGTGTTACAGTTTTGGGCGCTAATTGCGATCCCGAGAACTACAATTTCGAAGCAAAGACAGCGAAAGTTACAATAGAAATCCCGGCACTTGCTGCCGATGAAATAAAAACCATTTATTTCTATTACGGTAATAGCGCTACCCTCACGACAACTATCAAAAACTATAGCATAGGCAGCCCCCGTAATTTTACGGGTAAGGTAATCCATCCATATACTGATGTCGCGGCAAATAATTTTGGGGCAGGTAATTACTACACGGACAACCCAGTGGTCCAGCCTATATACGGTGTCTTCTATGACAGTGATGACGACATTAACCTATTCAGCGAGGTCGCTAACAAGCCGGCCACTACAGACATAAGATACCAGATTTCACGGGATGGGTATAACTGGTATTGGTGGGATGGTTCGGCCTGGAGCAAAACCGATATGGGCTATAGCCAGACAAATAACGCCGCCGAAATAAATTTACATCTGGCGCAGTTCCAGACAATGCAGGGCTTCTCTTCGGGCGAACTCTCCTATCGCGCCTGGCTACATTCTGATGACGGGTCCTTCACGCCTTCTCTGGACAAGGTAGCGGTGGGTCTGGTAACAGGCGAAACATACTATACCGACGCGTCCGGCATGGAAAAGATAAACGATCTCCATTCAAAGTATGTAGGCGATGACCGGTATATGCAGTATAAGGCTATACTCTATTCGCAGGGCAAAACAACGCCCGTATTAAACAGTGTTACCATAGATTATATCGAACCGGTCATAGCGGTCACTTCTCCCGCTCTGAACGAAGAGTGGCCTATCGGCAGTTCGCAGACGATAAGATGGACAGCGCCGGGCCTGGAGGATACGACAGGCGGGGTAAAGATAGAGTATTGGTCTAATAAAATCAATAATTGGGAAACGATAGCCGCCGCTGCCGAGAATGACGGTGAATATTCATGGCCTGTCAGCGACGATCCTAACCTATCATCTTATGTCAGGGTAACATCCAACGATGTTGGGGCCATTAGCGGGACATCGGGGAAATTTATTATAAAAGGCTTGATTATGACATCTCCTGTTGGAGGCGAGATCTGGGAGGCGGGCACCACTACCCATAATATAACATGGGACTCTTTTGGCACCGGCGGGTTACCGGAAAATCCACTGCTCAGGATCTTATATTCTATTGATAGCGGAGCGACATATCCGCCGTCTAACCTTATCGCCAGCAACCAGGAAGATGATGGTGTTCTTGAGTGGGCCATTCCCCCGGCGCTGCAGTCCGATAATGTCCGGGTGCGCATTGTGCTCCAGCAGAACGAGCAGGTAATAACTGAATCAAAAACGGACTTTGGGGTCGTGCCGCATCCTCAAATCACGATCGAAAGCCCTGCCGGCGGAGAAAAATGGATAGCGGGGTTAAGCTATGAAATAAATTGGAAGACGAATACCCAGCAATTCGCGCCAATATTCATATTGGAATATTCGGTTGACGGAGGCGTTACATGGCCTTACACGGTCGATCCGGTGGCAGGCGCGCAGTATCTCATCGCTGAAGTTAATTCAGGAGCCATGGCTACCCCGGCCAATCCCAATAATGATTTGATAGGAACCTATAACTGGTCGGTCCCTAATGAGGTATCTTCTAATGTAAAAGTGAGGGTCAGTGAGAAGACCGTCCCGGCCAATAGAGATACTAATATAAAAGTAATATCACCGCCATCCGAAAGTTTCGAGATAGCGGAACCATCCATAACTGTTACGGCACCCAACGGAGGCGAGGTCTGGGTTGTTGGCGACTCAAAGATGATAGAATGGCAGAATCAGGGGATTGTCGGCACTTCGTTCAGCATAAAATGGTCGCGTGATGATTTTAATTCGGTTGAGAATTCGGGTGACGTGACACCTGATGTCCCAAGTGCCTCCGGAAGTTTCCTCTGGCCGATACCTTCCGAAGTTATTCCTGCGGGAGAGACAGAGGCAATGGTAAAGATAAGGATAGTCGATAATAGCAAAGATACCCGTTATGACGATTCCCAAGAGGCGTTCAAAATTCTGGCTAATCCTAAAATTAAAATACTTTGGCCAGATGGCGGCGAGGCGCTCACGGCGGGTGTTAGATATAATATTACCTGGGAAACAACCGGAAAACTGGCGGACGACGCAAAGTATGACCTATATTACTCTACAACAGAGGTTGTTAATTGGCAGCCTCTGCAAGGTGCTACCCAGGTTGGCGTAAATAAAACTACGCATATAGGGACATTCCAGGACTTTTTTCCGCTTACCGTAACAAATCATGGCAGGATAAGAGTGGAAAGCCATAATAAGGATGCGTCAGGCAATCCGTTATATGTAGCCGAATCCGAGAATGCTTTCACCGTTAGTGAGCCTGTGATTGAATTGACTTCGCCTGCTGGCGGAGAGAGCTGGTTCGCGACAGGTGCATATGATATAACATGGAATACCATAGGTGACATTAAGAATGACAGCGTAGTCATTGAATATGCGATAGATAACGGCGCCTGGCAGACTGTATCGCCCGCTCCGGCGCCGGCCGAGATAGCGGCAAAATCTTATCAATGGCGTGTCCCCAATAATATCGGCTCTACCTTTAAGATACGCATAACCGATAACTATTGGGTGGGACAAGGGTACAATGTCACCGATACATCTACCGGTAATGTAATATCCCCAACAATAATGATAACACAGCCTACCCCGGACTATTATTGGGTAATCGGAGTACAGGGTACGGTCTCCTGGACCACGACGGGCGGTGAGACAGGCGCTATAAAGAAATTAAGGGTCCGGTGCATAGCCGATGCCTCGCATACATATATTATCGGAGAAGTTACAGATCCGGCTGTCATAGCATCCAATGCCGGCAGCCTTAACTGGACGGTCCCGGCGGATGCCCCTGATTCAAAAGGCGCGAATAAAGCCATTATAGAGATATCCGATACGGATCCTGATGGAGTCGGTGTTATCAAGACGGGGGAATTTAATATTAAAGCCCCTTCTTTCCTGATAAATGAGCCTTCTTTGAGGCCTTCCTGGAAAGTCGGGACGCCGCACACTATAAGCTGGACTGACCTCGGCAGTATTCAGTATCCCGTGAAGGTATTTTGTCGTACCAGTGGAGGCGCTACGGTCTATCTGGGGCAGGTTGATAATCCGGGGGCAGCATATTCGTGGAATGTCTTTGATAATCCCGGTGGCACAAGCATCCCAATCGGAACATCGTATATAATCCTCGAAGATTCACATACGCCTCCTATTGTCACAAAATGGGATGACCCTATCCTAAGAGAAGGCCTGTTTTACGTTGAGGCGCCGAGGATAAATGTTTCCACGCCATCCGGCGTAAAATGGACGGAAACCGATACGCAAACCATATCCTGGGCGGCCGAAGGCAAGATGATGGGCAATATAAAAGTTGAATGGTCGAAGCCTGTCGGCGGAGTGGAGCAGATCCAGAGCCCTCCGATTGCCAGTGGACTTGCGGCGGATATCACAGAGGCGCAGTGGGTTAACATTCCGCCCGAGGCGGTAGGCAGTCAGGTGCGATTAATAGTAACGGATGTGGATTCGCCGTGGGGAGTAAAAGGTTCATCCGCTCTTTTTACGGTATTCGCGATCCCTGAATTTACGTTTTTGAAGATTTGTGATCCCGCGACAGGGGAAGAAGTCGATAAGATGCGCATAGGTAACACGTATAAGATAAAATGGGACGATAACAACGGCGCTTTCAGCAATAGCCTGGAACTCGATTACTTTACCCAGGCGGAAGGATGGCGCGACATTGCAGGCGCTTCTCCTATTCCAAACCAGAAGGAATTTTTATGGAAAGTCCCTGACATCGGCATTACGCCATGCGCGAACGCACAGGTGAAAATATCCGATACTACGCCATGGCAGTCGGGAAATCCCAACGTGACTACGCTTGAATCAACCGTGCTTCCGCTCGTCCGGCCCGTTTTTGAAAACGTAATAGTCGCTAAAAACGCCTCCTCTAATGTCCATGAACAGTATATCGCATATGGTGAGAGCCCTGTCATTAAGTGGCAATCCGATGGACATATAAACGAGAATGCCGTCCGTATCCGGCTTATTACCGAAACACAGGATATAACAATCGGTTCGAACCTTGCCGATGCCGGTAGTCACGCCGGGTGGATAATGCCCGATATCCCGGTAAGCAGCCAGGCGAAGATTTTAGTAGAGGATGTTGTGGCGGATTATGGCGGCATAAAGGTCATCGATGAATCAGCAGTATTCAATATTATTACAAAGCCTGAACTTAGACTTCTTTCTCCTGATGGGGCCGAGGACTACGTTATAGATAAGGACACTATCCCGATTACATGGGAATCAAAAGGATTGACCGTTGATAATGTGAAGATAGAGATGTCCGCGAATGATTTTGAAACCGCGTATACTATCGTTGATTCGACTCCTAACGACGGGAGTTTCAACTGGTATATCATGAATGATCCCAATGTGCCCGCAGGCACCCATGTTAAGATAAGGGTCAGTATGGTCGGCAGGGAAGCGGGAGTTCGTGATGAGTCAAATAATTATTTTACAATCAGAAGCGGTTTTGACATAAGCTCGCCGTCAAAAGACATGGAAGAGGTATGGATGACGAACGAAGAAAAAGAGATACGCTGGCAGACAAGAGGGAGTATCCCCAAAGTCAGCGTCTTCTATAGTATAGACGGCGGCGCTAACTTTATCCGTATAACCGGTCCTGAAGGCATAGACAATACAGGTGTCTTTCTCTGGAAAGTACCGAATGAGCGCACGGACCAGGAGCTCCCTGCAGATCCGTCCAAAAAAGTCATCATAAGGATCGGGGAATGGGTTGCCGCGGATCCGTATATTTCAGATTTGATCAAGAATGACTCGAATACTTTCGAGATATCGTGGTATACAATAAAATTCTATATTATCGACAAGGATACGTATGATAACCTGAAGAGTCTGACCATAGAATGCAACGCGGATGCCGCGCAGAACTTCCCTGAATGGAAAGTCCTGGATTTCTCCGTAAATTCGCCCATATCGCACGAATTCCCTTACGGGACATTCTTGACAACATGGAATACCAAACCCACGGCCCAGGGCGTGCCGGACTATTTTACAAGGACAGTTGAGGTAAAAGCGGATGCCGCTACCGCCGCGAAAGGTGTAATTGTGGATATGGAGAACAGGATTTCCGCCACGATAGAATGGCATGTCCTTCTCTCTACTTCCTACATGGCGGAAACGGATAAGATGGAGATGTCTACATGGCTCGAACGCAGAGGCCGCCTTGTGGAACCAAAATTCATAGATACAAATGAAGATGGCGTGGCCGATACCATTGTAAAGGACGATTTTAAGGGGGTAACAATTTCTGTGTATGATTATGATACAGATACCCTGTTAAAACAATTTACGGCTATCCTGCCCGACGACAGAGGTGTTTACAAATTTACGTGGGACAATACCGGTTTACAGGCGGGTAAGACATATTTTGTCAAGGCCGCTTTTATCTATGGCGAGAATACATATACTTCAGGCTCATCGCTTGAAGTAACACAGGCAAAGAAACAACTGGAAGCGGCCCAACAGCTCGATACAATAGAGTCCCAGACAACAGTAATACAGGCGCAGACAACGGCCATACAGACCGCGGTAGAGCAGACGCTTCCGCAGAAGATCACCGAAGCGACGGGCGCTATAGAGAAGAAGGTAGACGCTACGAAGGAAGAGCTGAAGAAAGATACAGCCAGGATAATGACGGCCACGGAACAGACTATTCCCGCGCAGATCACGGAAAAAGTGGAGTCCGTTTTAAGGTCGGAGATCTTAAATAGGGAAAGCACGGTGCGCCTGGGTCAGAAACTCATGGTTCGATACCGGACTTATGCCGGGTTAGCTCCTGTAATGGACGTGTATAATCCATATAATTTGCTTGTGATATCCCAGGCTCCGATGGTTGAAGTCGCGGGTTCGCCGGGTATCTATGAATATGAGATATTAATGGCGTACGGTTGGAATGTGGGCGACTATACGATAGTATGTTCCGAGCCAACTAAGGGCACCATGGATGCCTTGCTTATATCCGTGATCAGGACAGACTTGGAAGAAGTCGCCAGCCAGGTAGCCACAATCATGGGAACGACCACAAGCCTGTCCAACCTTAAAGACGTGGCGGATACATTAAACAGTCAATTTAGTATCATAGAATCGGCGCTCGGCAAAATAAGTACCGACCTGGTGGATAAGGTGAAAGAGGTCGCGTCCAGCGCCAATGACATCGAATCGGTATATAGCCAGCTTGTAAATATAGGTAAAGAGCTTAAGACCCTCGGCGCCAACCAGGATGTGAATTTGAGTAAACTGCTCGAGGTCTCCAAAGAGAAGAGCCAGGATATCAAATATCTTAAGAATAAAACGCAGCAATTGAAAGCCGCCATGGAAATTAATACCAAGATGGTGGATAATATAGCTCATAAGCCCGTTACGCAGACATGGTTCGAATATAAATAGGAAAAATATCTAACCAGGTTAGATACTCAGGTAACCTGCCATATCTAACCTGGTTAGATATTATAGGAGAGTGATATGAAGCGGATATTGTGCCTGGCGATTTTTTTATTGAGTCTATCTATTTTAGTTTCAAATTCCTGTGCGGGTATCGTCCTCAAAGTCATGGCGGCAAATCCTTCAAAAACAGAAAAACAGACGGTTACCGTAAAGGCGTATCTTCCAAAAGAAGTTAAGCCTGAAGATGTCGTTGACAAGGGGGACCTTGAAATAGCGTATGATAATCAGCAGGGCTCTTATTATGTTTACGGCGAGTACCAGCTCGATCCGGGGCAGACGCTTGACCGGGATGTAGAGATGCACGATATCTGGCAGGTGCCGGCCCAGGAGATAGAGTCGATAAGAAGCGAAGCCGACAAGACGTCTAAATTATTGGAGAATACGGATTTTCGCGACAGAATGGCTTTTTTAAAACAGAGCATAGAATCGAAACTAAAAGAGATCGAGGACAGGCAGAGAGTTCCCGCCGCGAACCCCGAACGCCATATATCGAATTACAGGGACAATGTTAAGCTTATGGAGTCCGTTAAAGCGGACCTCGTTGTATTAAGAAGCCTGCTCGCGCAGGCCAAGGGCCTTCCCGCAACCGCTGTGTGGAGGCTCATTCTTATCATAATAATATTTCTGGGCATAATAGGCACGGGCTCATACCTTATATGGCAAAGACAGATGAAGTTAGTGGATATCTCTACTCCGTCGGAAAAAAAGAAAGAGGATGAGGCGGAACCGAAAGATAAAAAGGCGGAAGCCGGTGACGATCAGCTGGAAGCGGCCGAGAATATAGAGAAATTGTTGCGCGGAGACAAAAAGTGAGACAAATCGTCATTGCAAGGCCCCTTTGGTCGCTCGTAATGACGATTTTTATTTTATGTGGTTATGCCTGTGCGGAAAGTTTTGAGGGATCATTATGGGAAGTAAAAAAGAGCAACCATTTCGCGGTATATTATAAAGATTCGGAATCCAACGATTATGTAAACGAGGTATTAAAATACGCGGAAAAATATTATGAGGATATGACGGAGCAGCTCGGATTCCGCCGATTTGAATTCTGGACATGGGAAAAACAATGCAAAATATATATCTATCCGACAGCTAAGGAGTATCATGATTCTACCGGCCAGCCTGAATGGTCGGGAGCGGCCGCATATATAAAGGAAAGAGCGATAAAGACTTTTGTCCGCAGGGAGGAGTTTCTCGAGACCATATTGCCGCATGAAATGGCCCATCTGATATTCAGGGAATTTATAGGATATAAGACGGATATACCTTTGTGGCTTGATGAAGGAATATCATCCCTTCAGGAAGAGAAGAACAGGAAGTCGCACCTTCTTATAGCGAAAGTTTTGGTTAAATCGCATGTATTCATACCTCTTCCAAAATTGACAAGGATAGTAAAAGAAGGGCTTGTAATGCCCGGTGTATTTTACGCGGAAGCGGCAAGCGTGATAGAGTTTCTTTTGGAAAAATACGGCAAGGAAAAATTTGTTGATTATTGCCGCGTGTTAAGAGATAATAAGAATTGGGAAGCGGCTCTCAAGACGGTGTATGGATTCAAAGACCTCTCCGAGATGAATGATGGATGGCTTAAATTCCTATCGGAGAAGAGGATAGATACCAATCAATAGATGAAGGTGTATATAAATACGGTTTTTGACGAGATATATTCCCGCGAAGCCAAAGAAGTTGTGCTGCCCGGCGACGAGGGCGAGCTTTCAATAATGGATTTTCACCAGCCAATAATATGCCGCCTTGTAAAAGGCAGCATAAAAGTATTTTCTCCCCAAAAAAAAGATATAATTCACATAGTAGACGGTGTAGCGCACATGGAAGGCAATGTCCTTAAAATAATGGCGGAGGTCTAACGGGATGCTGCGCAATCTTACTATTATAATAATAATGTTCTTGAGCACCTTCGGGCCGGCGCTCGTCATAGGGCTCGTCGGCGCGGCCGCGGTTAAGGCGGTAGGTAGGAATCCATCGGCCTCGGCGCGTATATTATCCGCGATGATAATAGCGTTTCTCTTCGCTGAAGCCATAGCGGTGCTCGCGATACTTATGGTCTTCAATATATTTAAATAGAAAGGCATATATAAATGCTTTTACAGCTGGTAGCGTTACAAGTTATCACTTTTATCGCGATAGCCGTTCTTTTAAAGATATTATTTTCCCGCCATCTAAATTCCGCGCTCAAAAGGCTCAAAACACTTCAGGACGAGGCAATGCTGCGTGAAAACCAATTAAAAGAAGAACTCGACGGCGCCAAAAAAGACAGGCTTGAAGAGATAGAGAAAGGGAAAAAAGAAGCCAAAGCTCTTATAGACCAGGCGAAGAAGGAAGTTGAGGCAATCAGGACTGGGGCCGAGGATGACGCGAGGCAACAGGGTAAAAATATCTTCGCGCACGGTCAGGAAGAGCTTGAGAAGATAAAGGCAAAGATGGAGTCGGATATGGAGGGTAGATCATTGCAGCTGGCGGTAGATCTTATCTCTTACACCTTCAGCCATAAGGGCAAGGAAGATCTTCAGCGGCAATTCATAGCCGAGCTCATAGACGAGATAGCCGATCTGGAGAAGAACAAATTTTCTGTAAAGACAAACAAGGC
The DNA here is from genome assembly GCA_030695905.1 of Candidatus Omnitrophota bacterium. Lineage (NCBI taxonomy): Bacteria > Pseudomonadati > Candidatus Omnitrophota > Candidatus Omnitrophota bacterium. The sequence continues at coordinate 19,662 of JAUYOL010000023.1, forward strand.
GCATATATTAACGAGTTTTCCATTGACCGATAAAGAGAAGGAGAAGCTCAAGAAGGTCCTGTCCGAAAAGATGGGTTTAGCCGTTACAATAACAGAAAAGATAACACCGGAATTGATAACAGGTTTAATTATACAGCTCGATGCTTTGGAGATAGACGGCAGTTTGAAGAACAGGCTGCGCAAGGCGCTGCCGCTTTTAAAAAAGCAATAAGCCTACACCGGGGGCGGTGTAGATAAGGTTAAATATGCAAAAGAGTACAGTTATTTCGAGCCTCGATATACGCGAGGTAGGCGCTGTAAAAGAAGTAAAACAGGGCATAGTAAAAGTATCGGGACTTCCTTCCTGCATATTTGGCCAGCTGGTCGATTTTGGCCACGGCCAAAAGGGTATGGTGATGGGGTTCAATCAGTACGAAGTCCTTGTCATCGTGCTCGGCGACGATTCCAGTATTAATACAGGTGATACCGTAACGAGCCGTTCTGAGTTATTGACGGTTCCCGTCGGGCCGGGGTTTGTCGGGCGTGTCGTGGACTGTCTTGCCAGGCCTATAGATGCCAGAGGCGACATAAAGGCGGCCGATAATTATCCGGTCTTCCGCGAGGCGCTCGGAGTTATGGAGCGCGAGCCGGTGACAGCGCCGCTAGAGACGGGAACAAAGATACTTGATATGGTGATCCCGATAGGCAAGGGCCAGAGAGAACTTGTAATCGGCGACCGGCAGACGGGGAAGACATCTATCGCGCTCGACGCTATCCTGAATCAAAAAGGCAAAAATGTTATCTGCATATACTGCTATATAGGCGGCAGCCAGTCCGCGCTTAAAAAAACGATGAGCCTTTTAAATGAAAAAGCCGCGTCGCCATACACAATTGTTTTATGCGCTACCGCATCGAGTACGCCTGCCGAACAATACCTTGCGCCATATGTAGCCGCGTGTCTGGGCGAATATTTCATGTTCAATGGCCAGGATGTCCTGCTCATCTTCGATGATCTTACAAAACACGCGTGGGCATACAGGCAATTATCGCTTTTGTTGGAACGGCCGCCGGGCAGAGAAGCTTACCCGGGCGATATATTTTATATCCATTCGCAGTTGATGGAACGCGCCGGTAAATTAAAGGCAGGCCTTGGCGGCGGAACGATGACATTTTTACCTATAGCATCCACGCTGCAGGGCGATATCACAGGTTATATACAGTCGAACCTGGTTTCAATGACCGACGGGCAGATATATTTAAGTTCCGCCTTATTCTATGAAGGGTTTAAGCCGGCGATAGATCTTGGCTTGTCCGTTTCGCGTATAGGAAGCAAAGTTCAGTCTCCCGCTATACGTAATGTAAGCGGAGGCTTAAGGCTCCAATATGCGCAGTACCGAGAACTCCAGAGACTTACAAGGCTAAGGACGAAATTGTCCAAAGAGGCCATGGATCAGATAAGGCGGGGCGAGACCTTAAGAGAGCTTCTTATACAGGAGAACGGCAAGCCCGTGAGCATGGCCGAAGAGATAGTGATATTCTACGCGTTCAAAAAACGCATTCTGGAAATCCTGAAGCCGGATGTGCTGAAAAATTTTAAAAGAGAATTCTTCAAGTATCTTTGCAACGTAGAACCGATGCTGGTCGACAAAATAGAAAAAGAGCAGACGCTTACCGACGATATAACGACGTCGCTGGACCGTAATATAGTGAACTATTTCCAGGATACGAACCATTTGACAAAAGCTCATGGTTCGTCCTGAGCGAAGTCGAAGGACCAAGAAAGGCGCATGATCCCAATAGCGGAGTTAAAGCAGAATCTGGAGTTGAATAAAAGCCTGGGCTCCGTAATCGAAACGCTCAAGGCCGGCAGCGCTATACAGGTGAGAGAATTTCAGGCAAAAAGACGGGCGTCGGATAAATTATTCATGATGCTTAAAGAGTGCTTCGATGCTATATCTAAGAGAGGCGCGATAAAGCATCCATTATTCTTCTATGATAAAGAACTCCCTTCCTGCATTATCTTGGTTACATCAGACGATGGTTTTGTCGGGGAGTTAAACTCGGCTGTTATAAACGCCGCGTTGGAAGAGAGGAAGAGCCAGAACGACGAAATTGTCGTTTTGGGTGAAAGAGGGGCGGGTTATTTTGAAGACCGCAGCGAATCGTTTATACCCTTTCCCGGTATAAGCGAAGATATAAAACCTGCGGAACTAAGGAGCATTAAAAAACATATAATTAGCCGTTATTCAAATAAAAGGATCGGGCAGGTAAAGATAGTTTATCCGGAATCGACGAGTGTGGGATCGTGGAAAGTTGCCGTTACCCAGCTATTGCCGTTAGTTCCGGCCCAGCTAATGTCCGATACGGCGCAGAACACAAGTAATATAGATCTTAAAGATCTTCTGATAGAGCCTTCTATAAACAGCGTTGCGGAAGGGCTGGTTAATCTTTGGCTGGATGTTGTGCTTTATAATATATTCTGGTCGAGCAAATTTTCCGAATTTGGAGCGCGGCTCATGCATCTTGAAGGCAGCGAGCAGGAGCTTGGGCGCATGAAACAGCAATTATCGCTGCAGTATTTTAAGCATGTGCATGCGTTGGCCGACAGGACAATACGTGAGATATTGAGCGCTCGTATAGGATTAGGAAAGGCATCATGAGTAATATGGGTAAAGTCATAGCTGTTTCGGGCCCTATAGTCGATGTACAGTTCGAAAGCCATGACGATATGCCGGCGATGTATGAAATAATGACTCTTAAGACATGTGAGCTTAAGGATGTCGTGCTTGAAGTCGTAGAGCACAGAGAAAATAATATATGCCGCTGTATCGCGCTTGCCCCGACGTACGGCATACAGAGAAATTCTCCCGTGAAATCCACCGGCCAGTATCTTCTCGTTCCGCACGCTGAAAACGTATTCGGCCGGATAGTGAATGTAATGGGCCAGCCGATAGACGGGAAAGGGCCGATAAAAGGAGATTCTCTCGTTTCTACAAGGCGTAAGATCAAACCCGAGGTGTTATACTCCGATAAAAAGATAGAATTAAGATACGAGATAATGGAGACGGGAATAAAGATAATAGATATACTCTTTCCGCTTATGAAGGGCTCGAAAACAGGTATTATAGGAGGCGCGGGGTTAGGCAAGAGCGTATTGATACTGGAAATAATACATAATGTCATTACGAAACGTCGCGGCTCATGCGTTTTTGCCGGCATAGGCGAACGTATAAGAGAAGGCAATGAATTGTACTATGAATTTGTAAGAACGGGGTTGCTCGACAGGTCGGTGCTTATATTCGGGCAGATGAATGAATCCCCCGGCGCGAGGTTTGAGGCGGCCAATACAGGTGTCACGTTTGCCGAATCGCTGCAGGACAAGGGCCAGGATGTGCTCTTCTTCATGGATAATGTATTCCGTTTTTCACAGGCGGGAAGCGAATTGTCGGCGCTTTTGGGCAGGATACCGTCCGAGACAGGATACCAGCCGACATTGACGACAGAGATAAGCCAGTTTCACGAGCGTATACGTTCGCGCGAGGGGGCCAGCATTACTTCCGTGGAAGCCGTTTACGTTCCGGCGGATGACCTGACCGACCCGGCCGTAGTGGCTATATTTACGCACCTGGATTCTATAATAACGCTGTCGCGTTCTTACGTTCAGAAAGGCATATATCCCGCGATAAACCCCTTAGAATCATCCTCCGGGTTTATCGATCCTTATATAATAGGTAAACGTCACTTTGATATAGCGCAGGAGGTTTTAAGGCATTTCCAGAAACATGATGAATTGCAGCGCATAGTCTCTATCGTCGGAAAAGAAGAGCTCTCCAAGCAGGAGAGGGTCATATTTGACAGGGCAAGGAAGCTGCAGAATTTTTTAACGCAGTCATTCTTTGTCGCGGAAGCCTATACGGGACAGAAGGGCGCGTATGTGAGCCTGGAAAATACGATAGCGGGTTGTGAAAAGATAGTATCCGGAGGCCTCGATTCCATTCCGGATGAAAAATTTTACATGATAGGCCAAATAGAGGAAGCCCTTATATAGATGAAGATAGGCGATATACTTGTTCAGAAAGGTTTAATAACGCAGGCCGAGCTTGATAAGGCGCTTAAGGCCAGCCAGAAGTCCGGGGATATATTAGGCAAGACCCTGGTGCGTCTTGGCCTGATAACCGAAGAGAAGCTGCTCGAAATATTAGCCGAACAGCTCTGCCTCCCGTATTATCCCAACCTTAAAGATATTTCCATATCCCCCGACCTGATTCAGCGGGTGCCGGCCAAATTTGTCCTTCACTATAAATTTATGCCGCTGATGATAAAGGGAAATCAGCTTACTATAGCGGTATCCGATCCTCTGGCGGTATGGCTGATAGAGGATCTAAAGCTTCATCTCGGGTATGATGTCGAAAGAGTTCTCGCGCCGGAAGAAGAGATTATGAATTCTATAAGACTGTACTACGGGATCGGCGCGGAGACGGTCGAAGAGATAATGACTCAGGACACGGTAACAGTTGAGGAAAAGAAGGCGTCCAGGGAAGAGGTGGAGGATCTTGAGAGGACCGCCCAGGACGCATCCGTCATAAAACTTGTTAATCAGATATTATCCGAAGCTGTCGGGGCGAGGGCAACCGACATACATATAGAAGCGTACCGCGACAGGATCCGCGTGAGGCAGCGTATAGACGGCATCCTGTATGATATGCGAGTGCCGGAACAGATAAAATATCTTCACGCGGCGATAGTTTCGCGCATAAAGATATTGTCAAACCTGAATGTGGTCGAGCGCCGCCTGCCGCAGGATGGCCGCGCGATAATAAAGGTCCGCGATAAACAGGTCGACTTGAGAATTTCGATAATACCGTCGCTTTACGGGGAAAATGTAGTAATAAGGATACTTCCGGTGCACCTATTGTTTAATTTAGACGATCTTGGCCTGTTCCCCGAAGAGAGAAAGGCTATAGAAGCGCTGATGGAGAAGCCGCACGGCATAATACTATTGACCGGCCCTACCGGCAGTGGAAAAACTACAACTCTTTATACATGCCTTACAAAATTAAATACCGACGAGGTTAAGATAATAACTATAGAGGATCCTGTAGAATACGAGCTTCCCGGCGTTACGCAGATACAGGTCAGGCCGGAGATAGGGCTGACATTCGCGAACGCTCTTCGCAGCATATTAAGGCATGACCCTGATGTAATGATGGTAGGAGAAATAAGAGACCTTGAAACGGCCGAACTTGCCATCAGGACAGCCCTTACGGGACATCTGATATTTTCCACTCTGCATACAAATGATTCCGCCAGCGGCGCGACAAGACTTATGGATATAGGTATAGAGCCGTACCTGGTAGCGTCGAGCGTGAACGCGTTTATATCGCAAAGGCTCGTCAGGGTGATATGCCCGGACTGCAAGGAAGAGATGAAGAATAAAGAAACGCTGCCTTCTTTCCTTAAAAATGTAAAAGTTTATCATGGCAAAGGGTGTGAGTCATGTAAATTTATAGGTTATAAAGGCCGTACCGCGATATATGAAATATTACTCGTTACCGAAGAGATTCAGGATCTTATACTACAGCGCGCGTCGTCCGCCCAGATAGCGAAAAAGGCGAAGGATCTGGGTTTTAAGACACTGCGCGATTCCGGCATAGTGAAGATAAAGATGGGTGTTACCACGCCGGAAGAGGTTTTGCGCGCCACGGAATTGGAAGATTAATATTAAATGCCGAAATTTTTGTATAAAGCAAAACACGGCCTTGACGAGACGTTCGAAGGTGAGATAGAAGCGTCAAATCAGGACGAAGCCCTCAAGAGGCTCATGGCCAGGGGACTCTTCCCCGTAAGCATAACGGAATCCGCCCCTAAAGAAAAAAAGCAGACAAAAAAATTTCAATTAAAACTGGGCGGCAGTAGAATAGGCGCCGGCGAGATATTGGTCTTTACCAGAAAGCTCGCTACCCTTACAAGGGCAAAGGTAGAGTTGTTACCAAGCCTTAAGATCCTGTATGAACAGACCGAAAACGAAAAATTTAAATCCATAATACTGGAACTCTATAATGGCACAAAGGAAGGCACTCATTTTTCCGAAAGCCTTGCCCGCTATCCCGAAATTTTCCCGTCCCTGTATATAAATATAATCAGGGCCGGCGAGGCAAGCGGTCATCTTGATGCGGGCCTCGATCAGATAAGCGAATTTATGAGCCGCGAAGAGAGCTTGAAGTCAAAAGTGCTTACGGCCCTCGCGTATCCGGCGCTTCTGCTTATAGTGGGCCTTACCAGTATATTTGTGCTAATAAATTTTGTTATTCCCAAACTTAAACCTATATTTGAAAATGTCGGCGCGAAAGAACTTCCGGCGATAACAAAGATAATACTTAATATAAGCGTTATATCCAATAAGATATGGTGGGTGGTGCTTTTAGCGATCGCCGCCACAGTGATATTTATATATTATCAGAAGGGCGCGCCTTATTTTAAGAACATAACAAGAAAGATAAAGTCGCACCTTCCCGTTATAAAAAATCTAAGCAAGAATCAGGAGCTGGCGCATCTGTCGCGTTCTCTGGGACTTTTGTTGAAAAGCGGCGTGCCCGCGTTAAGGTCGTTGGAAATAATAACTCCCGGTATAGAGAATGATGCCTTAAAAGAAGAGATAAGATCGGTTTGCCGCGATGTCGCTTCGGGACAATCGATAGCGCAAAGCATGGGGGCCTCTACGAACTTGCCGTCGTTTTTTGTAAAGATGATAGCCGTAGGCGAGGAATCCGGCAGGCTTTCGGAAGTATTAGATGAATTGTCGAGGTCATATACACAGCAGATAGAAGCCGATATAGCCATAATCTCCTCTCTTATAGAGCCCGTTTTAATATTAGCCCTTGGAATTATTTTAGGCACTATAGTGCTTTCTATACTTTTGCCCACGTTCCAGGTAACCCAGATAGTGCATTAATTATGAGAACCCCCACAGCGCTTGAGATAGGCGACAGATATATTAAACTTGTGATAGCCAGGACGGCCGAGCGGGAAGTCCCCCTGGACTGTTTTGTGAAATCGTCGCAGGGCCTCAAGGATGAAGAGATCACCAAGATTATCAAGGAGATGTTGAGCAAAGCGGGCCGTAAGATAAATTCGGTCGTTGTTAATCTGCCCAGAAACCTTGTTACCATGAGAAACCTGCACCTGCCTAGCCAGGACCCTGATGAGATCTCCCAGATGATAGACCTGCATGTGGGAAGGATAGTGCCCTATAAAAAGGAGGAGATAGTATTTGACCATCTGTCTCTCCGGACGGACTCTTTAGGCTATACCGCGCAGATGCTCGCGATAGTCCATAAGGATGTATTGAAGAGGTACCAGAGGATATTGGACGCGGCGGGTATAGAGATGGAGAACGTCTTTTTAAGTTCTTACGGTGTATGGCAGTGGGCTTCCAATAAGTTTAAATCCCAAATAAGCGCGAATGATCTGTACCTTCTTCTCGATATAGATTCCGCTTATACGGATTTTATAATTTTTGACAGGGAAAACATACTTTTTAGCCGAACGCTTGCGTTTGAAGTAAAGGATGTCATTGCCAACAGCGAATTGAACAAATTTATAGGCGAGATAAAGCAGTCTCTCTTGATATTCCATAAGAACGAATCCATAAATAAAAAACCCTCCGCTATATTTATTTCGGGCATCTCGGAAGGAAATATAGCAGACGCCATAAAGAAAGAATTCGATGTCTCGGTGAGCGCTATTCCGAATCCTATATCGGACTCAGGAAAGTTAAAAAGGCTTGAAATACCGCCGGATCTTTCGCTTACGGCTGTCGCGAATTTTGCCGTTGAGGATAAGGGTAAGCGGCTCTCCTTTGCCCTGCCTGAAATGATAGTTAAAAAGTCGCTTAAAGAGAAGACGAAAGACCTTACCATGCTGGGCATTACGTTATTCTATATATTTACGATAATAATGGCTTTTATCTGGGCAGGCCAGTATAACCGTCAGTTCTATCTTAAGCGGCTGGTCCAGCGGAATAAGCTTATAGAGCTTGATATAGGCAACCTCGTGGACCAGTACAAGAAGATAGGTTTTGTGAAAAATTTTATATACCAACGCAATATTCCCCTCTTACTGCTTAATGAAATAGAGAAGTTGGTGCCCTCGGAAATAATAATAAATTATATCTCTATAGAGCAGGGTAATTCCATTACGCTTAGAGGTCAGGGCGTTAAGCTTTCCGATGTATTTAAATTTGTGACCACGCTTGAAAACTCAAAATATTTTCAGGATGTAGCCACCAAATATACCAGGACCAAAAAAGTCAAGGACCGCGAACTGACAGATTTTGAAATAACCTTTATCGTTTCGCTTTCGAAGAAACAGACGGCGGTGGGATGAAGATAGGTAAAAGAGAAAAGACGCTTATATATGTTATAGGGGCCCTTATCTTCTTCTTTTTGATAGAGCGCTTCCTGTTTTCAGGGTTACGCGGTAAGGCCAATTCAACAGTTCAACAGATAAAAATTGAGGAGGCGAGGCTGAAATCCGGGCTCGATATCCAGAAAAGAAAAGACAAGATAGCGGCTGAATGCAAGGAGATGAAGCCCTATATCGAGAAGGTCGCGGGCATATCGGAGCAGGAGATATTCGCTAAATTCTTAAAAGAAGTGGAAAAGACCGCTCAAGACGCGGGTGTGTCCACAATTAATCTTTCACCGCACAGCGAGGTAGAGGACACAAGCGATTATAAAAAATATGATGCCGAGTTTCGCGCCGAAGGGAGCCTATCCCAAATATTCAACTTTATTAACAAGATCCAGAATAACACCCTCCTTATAAAACTCGATAAGATGAGTATGTCCTCCAAGGATGAGCAGGCTCTTCTTATAAAGATAGAGGCCATTATAAGCCTGGTTGTCCCCAAATGAACCCCGCACATTCTTCAATGTGCGGGCTAGTAGGAGAATGTGCGGGGTGAAGAACAGAGCGTTTTCGCTGATAGAACTCATGGTAGCGGTGTCGGTGCTGGCAATCGGCATCATTATGATAGCACGCTCTTTCCTCTCGGCGTCCAGCGCCATAAATAACGGTGAGCACAGGATACTTGCTTTGAATCTTCTCGGAGAAAAGATGAGCGGTATTGAAGAGCAGGCGCTTAAAGGAATAGATAAGCTCGATGATATCAACGAGAATATCACCATCAATTTTAAGGCGTTTACCGTCAGGTCTGATATAAGCCTGATAAAGATAGACGAAGACAGCAAGGAGAATATCAATAGTATAGTATTGAGCGCGCAGTGGCTGGAGGGCACAAAGTCCTACGATGAGGTCGTCGCGACGTATATCGATTTTGGCAGGAAAGAATAATATGCATAACAAACGAGCATTCACCCTCATAGAGACGCTTCTTGCGATGACGATATTTGCTTTTATAGGGCTGGGCATAGCGATGAGCTTTTTTTCAGGCATCAAGCTATGGGATCGCGCCACGACCTCCGGACTTTGGATAAATGATATGGTATTGAACTTCGAAACCGTTTCCAAAGAACTGCGTCAGAGCCTCGATGTGCCCGCTATAGGCTTCGAAGGCGATATAAAAAGTTTTTCTTTTCCGGGATTATCGGGAAACAAAATTGTGAAGGTCTCCTACTCTTTTGACGCGGCCGCGAAAGCTATCAAAAGAAGCGAGACGATGATAAAAGATATTATCGAGGAAAAAATGAAGGTCGAATCCGTAGAAAAAAACGCTTTTCCTTTGGATGAATTTTCGGCCCAGTATTTAAAGATGGACAAGGATTCTAAAAGCCTTGAGTGGAAAGATGAGTGGAAGAAAGAAGACGGCATATTTATCGCGGTAAGGTTTAAAGGCAAATCGCATAATGAAGAATTTCAAAAGACAATATTCATACCTATCGCGCAATAAAGGCAGTATCCTTGTGGTGTCTGTCTGGGTACTGGTCGCGTTCTCTATCTTAAGCGTCGGCCTATACGGCATAGTCTCATCGCGCTTAAAGGTTGCCCAGGTTCTTGAGGGCAGGGTGACGGGCCAATACCTGGCCAAAGCCGCGTGTGTCTGGTTCAAGGCCAAGCAAGCGTCGGGAAAGGAGCCTCTCGACACCATATCGAAATTACAGGAAAAGCAGGTCCATGAATTTGGCAGGTGGAAATTTACCTATACGCTGACCGACGAAGAGAGCAATATAAATATAAATACAGCTTCTATGGATGTGATTTCAAGGCTCCCGGGTTTTGATAAGGAATTAGCGGAAGAAGTGTATGAATCGAAACTTAAGCCATTCAATGTTAAAGAGGGATTGCTTTTGATAGAAGGCGTAAGCGAGGAAGCTTTCAACAGCTGTAAAGATATCATAACGGTTTATGGCTCCGGCGGCGTCAATATAAATACCGCTGATACGCAAGTATTACAAGTTTTGGGGTTAGATACGAGCCTGATAGATTTGATAAAAAGTTTCAGGGCGGGACCCGACGGTAAAGAAGGCACGGCAGATGACGGTATATTCGCAAGTACAACCGAAATAATCAATAATCTGCGCTCTTATTCATCATTATTCGAGGCCCAGGAGGCGAAGCTTGTCCAGCTGATAAGCCAGAACGCGCTTGTCACATCATCCCAGGCTTTTACATTGAATATTGAAACTACTATTCTCGAAAAGGCAATGATGAGGTATAATATTGTTGTGGATAAAGATAAGATTAAACGCTGGGAGGAACTTTAATATGCTTAAAAAAGGTTTTACGCTCATTGAGCTTATGCTCGTTGTTATAATAATAGGCATTCTCGTTGCTATGATAGTTCCTCGTATGGCCGGCAGATCCGAACAGGCCCGCATCGCCGTTGCGCAGGCCGATGTTGACCTGAATATCGCGACAGCGTTGAAACTTTATGAGATCGATAATGGCGCGTTCCCTACGACTGATGAAGGGCTGCAGGCATTGCTTTCAGCGCCTCCTTCGGCTAAGAATTGGAAAGGGCCTTATCTGGATAAGAAGCCGTTGGACCCATGGAATAATCCATATCAATATAAAAGCCCCGGCACGCATAGGACTCACGATTACGATCTGTGGTCAAATGGCAAAAGCGGGGTTGAAGGCGCGGACGTTATTGGCAATTGGCAGAAGCAATAAACCGTCTTACCCACCCGGTGGGTAAATACGGTTAGCACATAAAAAAGTAAGCTATCCAACATCATGATTATGTGGTATACTTTATAGTGAAGAATAGAAGAGGTGCATTTTTTTGTTACACTTTATAAAAAAATTTATAAAGTTATGTAGTATTAGAGGTGAGTTTCATGTTAGACGCTAGATCTAATACGCCAGGCTTGGTGTTGTTGGGCTTAAGGAAGATGAGAAACAGACTATCTTTCTTGAAGCCCTTTTTTATTTTATTCACCGCCCTTGTCTTTATAGTTAATTCAGTAGGGGGCGATTTACTGTTAGGTAAATCTTGGGCTGCCGAAAGCATAGCAGGGCTTACTAGCGTCGGCCCTGAAAATGCGGGCGGCCCAGCGCCTCTGAAAGAGCTTAGCGCCGGCACGTTTACAATACCACAGGAACTCGGCTACATCCAGGAAGCCGTGAATATGCCCAACTCTTCCAAAACAGTAATACATATACAGGACGCGCATTGTAATTACGCGGCGCAGAAGTCTATAGCAGGAATATTGGATTACCTGACTAAGGAATACGGCGTAAACGCTGTGAATTGCGAAGGCGGCTCCGAAGGCTACGACCTGTCCGTATTTACGGACATACCGGAAAAAGATATACGCGAAAAGACATCAGATTATTTTGTGAAGGAAGGTGTTGTGAGCGCGGCCGAGTTTTTCGCGGTCAACAATCCTCAAAATGTAGATCTTTGGGGAGTGGAAGACGCGGGCCTTTATATGAAAAATTTAAAAGTTTACAGGGAATCTCTTACTTACAAAAGCGAGGCAGGCAGGTATATAAAATCCATAGCGTATATACTTGATAACCTTAAAAGGCATATCTATTCGCCGCAGCTGCTGGATTTTGATAATAATTATATGAAATACAAAGACGGCAAGATTGGATTTAAAGATTACATAAAATGCCTCATAGCGGCAGCTGGGGAAAGCATGATCAATATAAAATCTTTTCCTAATATATATCTTTTAAACCAGACTCTTGAGGAAGAGGATAAGATAAATTTTAAACGCGCCAACAACGAAAAAGATGAGGTGGTCGATAAATTAAAGAAGGTCCTGTCTAAAAATGAAATTGAGGAACTATTGGCAAAGGTCGGACAGATGAAGATAGAGCGCATATCTCAAGCAGACTTTTACGCTTATCTTGCAAGAAAGGCCAAATCTATAAAGTTGGAGCTGAAAAATTACCCGGAACTGGAAAAATATATAATATACATTTCAATATACAGCGCTATAGACAGGACGAAAGTCGCTAAAGAGATGGATGCGCTGGAAGACAAGATACAGGAATCTTTGTATGAAAATGATACGCAAAGAGAGCTCGGTATTTTATCCAAAAATATTATACTGGAAAAGAATATGTTCAATATTTCGTTTACTCGGGAAGATTATGCCTATTATCAGGAGCATCGCGCCAGTTTCAGCGTGGAGAACTTCACGCGCTTTATCGACGCGAAAGCGCCTCTTTACAAGATACAGGCTAAGCTCGATAGCGGCATAGGCAGGCTGGATGTGTACCGCGAAAAGATGGAAGCGTTTTATGAGTGCTCCCTGGAAAGGGATAAAGCTTTTGTTAAAAATATAAAATTCACCGACCATGCCAGGCCGAATTCCATAATAATTACCGGAGGTTTTCATGCCCAGAACTTACGGGAATTGTTCGGAAAAGAAAACGTCTCCTATATTTCCGTAATGCCTAAGTTTACCAACCCTGCGGGTTATGAAAGCCCGTACTTAAGTAGATTGGCCGGACAAAGGACAGCGTTGGAAAATGTTATCGATACCGCGATCCCGGCAGTATTGAATTTACAGGTGGTAAATTTCCTGAATACAGTACTTGCCGTCAGGGTTGAAGGTCCGGCTAACCTGGCGAAATTCAGGCTCGCGGTTGCTATTATCTCAATGATAATGAGAGGGCAGGATTTTACCCTGATAATAGACAAGAAAGTTCCTATAAAGGGAATGGAGGATGGCGAAGACAAGGTAATTACCTTCACGGAAGCGGAGCTTGCCAAAGGCGTCAGCCCCACCATAAAATACGCTCGTGATGCGGGCGCTGATGTTATCGCGCGGGCCAACGCCATATTAACGGAGGTCAGCCGAGACGCTTTCATATTTAATTTGATTTCACCTCAAGGCCAGGTAAAGGCCGAAGAAGCTATGCCTGTGACGCCGACTGTTCAGGCGCCTTCCGCAACTATAGGCGGGATACCCGTAGTTGGACCATTCGCCGAAATTGTCGGAGGTCAGCCACGGCTGATACTTCCCGCTGAACAGGCTACAGCCGTCGCAAAACCGATTGGTCAACCAATATACGAAGCTGCCGTAGAGCCGGCTGTAGGAGTGGCAAGCTCTCTTAAGGATACGGCCACTCGCATAATAAGCCTTGTTGCGTCTGATGGAGATGAGGCTTTAGTGGGAAGATTCGGTCAGATAGCGCGAAACCTTGTTGGGCCCGATATTCATTTGAGTAGCTATGTGGATAACGCAGACAAGGGTGTTTGGATGCCGAAATTAAGAGAATTATTGGAAATAGAGTTAAAGAACTTTGTTGAAAATGATCTGCTGAAGCGCGCCCCGCTTATGGAGATAAGAATAAGAGAGGGCAAGGACACGCGTGAGGACGTGGAGCAAATGATAGGAGATGTCCTGACAAAATTAGGGTATCAGGAAAGAATGAAAGATATAAGAGATAGAATAAAATTAGTGCAGGTCCAAATTGAACAGGGTAAGCAGACCAACCCCGCAATAGAATTTTTTGCCGATATGGGAATGCTCGAATGCGCCAGGTATGTCAATGGAGATTATGGGGATGAAAAGACGCCCCCAGAGGATTTAAAAAATAGCTTCATCGCGCTTCTTAAGTTGTCGATAAAAAATGGAACAGATTTTGACGACAAAAATATAGATGAAATATTGGGCATGATATTTGCCGGGCATTTGCTGGAAATAAAACCCGCGGACTTTAAATCATTCGATGAATGGCACAAAGCGAACCGTCAGCTCATGCAATCCGTATAACTGGAGACGCTTTCCAAGTTAATCGGGAAGCTGCCCCTCATGGGGGACAGCTTCCCGATGCGATCGGAAGACGTCTCCATTTTTTTCTTGACAAATGAGACTAATATGGTATCATTTACGCATGGATAGAAAAGAGCCTATTATATGAAATTGATATCGAGAAATACGGACTACGCTGTCAGGGCAATATGCCATATGGCGCAGGAGAAGAATGCGATAGTGTCGGTGACCGAGTTGGTCAGGACATTAAAGATACCGCACCCATTCTTAAGGAAGATATTACAGACGCTTAATAAGAAAGGCATTCTCGAATCTCATAAAGGCGCGGGCGGCGGGTTTATATTGTCGAAAGATCCAAAGAAATTATATTTGACAGATATTATGGAGGCTTTCCAGGGTCCGTTCAAGCTGAACGAATGTTTTTTCAAAAAAGAGTTATGCCCAAATAGAAGGGCCTGCTTTCTTAAGCACAAGATAGATACTATAGAAGATCATATGTTTTCGGAATTAAAGACCATAACAATAGCGTCAATAATGGAGGGGCAATAAACAATGGCAAAGAGAAAGATAATAAAGATCGATGAAGAAAAATGCAACGGCTGCGGGTTGTGTATTCCGAACTGCCCTGAAGGAGCGCTGCAGATAATAGACGGTAAGGCGCGGCTGATAAGTGATCTATTTTGTGACGGACTGGGTGCCTGCATCGGCCATTGCCCGCAGGGCGCTATTAATATAGAGGAAAGAGAGGCCCAGAAGTATGATGAAAAGAGGGTAATGGAGAATATCGTAAAGCAGGGTAAAAATACAATAATAGCGCACTTAAGCCATCTTAAGGAGCACAACGAATTCGGTTATTTGAAAGAGGCTATGGATTTTCTTGTGGCAAAGGGCATAAAAATGAGGCCAGGTGATCTTATGAATACAATTCATCCTTCCAGGGGCGGGTGTCCCGGATCGAAAGTTATTGATTCAAGAAGGAAGGAAGCTTCAAAAAAAGATAAAGCGGCTGTCCAAAAAAATCAGTCGCAACTGGAGACATGGCCGGTGCAATTAAAGTTAGTGCCGGCTTTTGCGCCATTTTTAAACGGAGCCGATATCCTTATAGCGGCAGATTGCGTGGGATTCGCCTATCCCGATTTTCATGAAGACTTATTGAAGGGCAGGATTTTGCTCGTTGGGTGTCCGAAATTGGATGATGTCGTATATTATAAGGAGAAGATAACCCAAATAATAAGCAATAATGACATAAAGTCCATAACATACGCGCACATGGAAGTTCCGTGTTGTTTCGGACTTCTCCCGGCAATAAAAGACGCGATAGCCGAGTCCGGTAAAAAGGTGCCGTTTGAAGACGTTACAATAAGTATAAAAGGTGAGAGGTTAAAATGATCTTTCAGTGTCCCGGTTCAGGCAGGTTTAAGCAGCCTTATCCGGAAGCGATAAGATGCAGCGCATGCGGCCAAGAGGCCGAGATCTGGAGCGATGAGATAAAGACCACCTGCTTTAGCTGCGGGGCTATTATCTCTAAAAATATAGAGCAGGGCTGTTTTATGTGGTGTAAATACGCCAAGGAATGTATTGGCAAGGATGTTTATAATAAGTATACAAGTGATAAAAAAGAAAGGGAGGGGTAAGATGTTTTGTTATCAGTGTGAACAAGCAGCTGGCGGTACAGGATGCACTAAGATAGGGGTTTGCGGAAAGAATGAGGATATACAGAGCCTTCAGGATACGCTTCTGTATGGGTTAAAAGGGATAGCGGCTTACGCGTACCATGCCAGAGAGCTGGACGCGCGCAATGAAGATGTCGACGCGTTTATGCACGAAGCGCTTTTTAAGACGATTACAAACGTGAGTTTCGATCTTAATCAGCACCTGGCGATGGTATTGAAGTGCGGCCAGATGAATTTGAAGATAATGGAAGTTCTCGACAAAGCGCATACAGATAGATTTGGCAACCCTACTCCTACCGAAGTCGATACTGGTACAAGAGCCGGCCACGGCATACTTGTTACAGGACATGATCTTCTTATGCTGTCCGACCTTCTTGAGCAGACGGAAGGTACCGGCATAAATATTTATACCCACGGAGAGATGCTTCCCGCGCACGGTTATCCCGAGTTAAAGAAATTTAAGCATCTTGCGGGAAACTATGGCGGCGCGTGGCAGGATCAGAGGAAGGAATTTGCCGCCTTTTCAGGCCCTGTAATAGTAAATACCAATTGCGTAATGATACCCCCGCCTAATTCATATCTTGACAGGCTCTTTACCGTAGGGATACCGGGAGTGCCGGGCGCCAAGCATATAGAGGGTCATGATTTCTCCGTCGTAATAAAAAAGGCAAAAGAGCTTCCGGTGCTTGCGGCAGCGCCGGGCAAGAAGATATTGACCGGATTCCACTATACGGCTATTCTTGGCCTTGCCGATAAGATTGTGGGGTTGGTAAAGTCGGGTAAGATAAAGAGGTTCTTCTTAATAGGCGGATGCGACGGAGCGAAGCCGGGAAGAAATTATTACACAGAATTTGCCGAAAGGGTCCCGATGGATTGTGTAATACTTACAGTTGCCTGCGGCAAGTACCGTTTCAATAAATTAGATTTCGGCAATATCGAGGGAGTGCCAAGGCTTATAGATTTAGGTCAGTGCAATGATGCATATTCAGGTGTTCAGGTAGCGCTGGCGCTTGCGAAAGTCTTTAATTGCGACGTGAATGACCTGCCGTTATCTTTTGTTCTTTCGTGGTTTGAGCAGAAAGCGGTGGCAATTCTCTTAACGCTTTTATCTTTAGGGATAAAAGGCATCAGGATAGGCCCTACGCCCCCGGCCTTTATAACGCCCAATGTATTCAAGGTGCTGCAGGAGAAGTTTGACCTTAAATTGATCAAGACGCCGGAAGAAGATCTGAAAGAAATACTGAAGAAGTAATATTCTTTATTAAAAGTTAGTTATGTGTTAGAATGATAGACTCAATATAAGGAGAAATGTAATGAAAGACAAAGTGGAAGCTGCACTAAAGAAGATACGTCCGATGCTTCAGGCAGACGGTGGCGATATAGAACTTGTCGATGTCACAAAAGACGGAGTTGTCAAAGTAAAACTTACCGGCGCATGCGGCTGTTGTCCGATGAGCCAGATGACTCTGAAGAACGCCGTAGAGCAGAGACTGAAAAAAGAAGTGCCCGGTATAAAAGAAGTGGTCGCGGCATAACCAAAAAGCTGGGTGTAACTAATGGTTAGGCAAATACGTTTTAAAGGCAGTCCGCTTACACTTGTTGGAAGGCCCGCCAAGGCCGGTGTCTTGGCTCCGGATTTCAGGGTTATATCGCAGGACCTCAAAGAAATTTCTCTCGCCGCTTTTAGTGGCAAGATAAAGATTCTGACGTCGTTCCCATCGCTCGATACTCCGGTTTGCGATCTTCAGGTGAAAGAATTTAATAAAAAGGCGGCGGGCCTCTCCGGGGATGTTGCTATCGTCGGGATAAGCAAAGACCTGCCTTTTGCCCAGGCAAGATTCTGCCAGGATAACGAGATTAAAAACATTTCTGTCCTATCCGATTATAGATTTTCCTCATTTGGTATAAATTACGGATTGCTGATAAAAGAGTTAAATTTATTGGCGCGGTCTGTGATAATAGTCGATAAAAAAGACGCCATAAGATACGTTCAGGTGGTGGATGAATTGACCACGCCGCCTGATTATAACGATGTTCTTAATAATCTTAAGGATGTTCTGAAGAGTCCGGAAAGCTTGGCAAAAGATGAGCTCCCTTCCCATTGCAAACCCTGTGAAGGCGGTATTCCCAGCCTGCCAAAAGAGGTTATCGATAAGCTTCTTGCCCAATCCAGGGGATGGCAACTGGTTGAAGACAAGAAGATATCCAAAGAGTTCAAGTTCAAAGATTTCGTGGAAGCGAAATATTTTCTCGATCTTGTATCCGTCATTGCCGAAGATCAGGGCCACCATCCAACGATGACCATAGTGTATAATAAAGTGAGGATAGCGCTTACGACCCACTCGGCGGGCGGCTTGACAGAAAATGATTTTATAATGGCAAAAATTATCGATGAAATAGGTTAAAAAGGGGGTGAGTGGGATGAGTTGCGGAAAATGCGGAAAGAAGAAGCCTAAGAAGTAATTTATAGAATAAGGAGGAATGCAATGGACAAATACAGATGTACCGTATGCGGTTATATCTATGATCCCGCGATAGGGGATCCCGACAATGGTGTTAAGGCCGGAACCCCTTTTTCGGCACTGCCGGATAACTGGGTATGTCCCGAATGCGGTGCTGGAAAAAGTGAGTTTGAGAAAGTATAGTCTTTAAAAAACTAAGGAGGAAGATAAAAGTGAAGGCAAGAGTAGATGCTGATATTTGCATAGGCTGTGGGTTGTGTGTGTCGACATGTCCGGAAGTTTTCGAGATGCAGGGCGACAAAGCGGTTGTAATAGGTTCTGTAGTCCCAAAAAATGTGGAAGACACTTGCAGGAAAGCTACTGATGAGTGTCCCGTAACCGCGATATTTATCGACTAATGGAAAACTTTTCCATTCTTGTCGCAGGAACGGCCGGATTCGGTATCGATAAGTCGGGCTCTATCATATCCTATATGATAAACAGGCTCGGTTACAGCGTTTATATTTATCGCGACTATCCGTCAGTGATAAGAGGTGGTCACACATTCTCCATCGTTCGTGCCTCGTCCGAGAGGATATGGGCGCACGAGAACGGCATAGATTATCTCCTTGCCCTTAATCAGGACGCCGTCAGTTTTCATACCTCGAAATTGAAGGCAAATTCCATAATAATATATGACGCCGATACTGTAAAGTGCGACGGGCTCATCTGCCCCGTAAAAAACGCCATAGGTTTGCCGGTAGGCAAGATATTGAAGGAAGAGGGAGCGTCTGAGATAATGCGCAATACCTGCGCCATCGGTGGTTTTGCCAAGGCCATCGGCATAGAGTGGAATGTCGTTGAACAGGTCCTGAAAAAAGAGATTACCAAGGATATAGAAATAAACTTAAAAGTTGCCCGCCGCGGTTACGATAGCGTAAACGCTTTAGCTTCGATAAAACCTCTGGATAGAAAGCCTCTGCCATTGGTAACGGGCAACGAGGCAGTAGGCTTAGGATTGATAAAGGGCGGACTGAAGACATATATAGCTTATCCGATGACGCCTTCGTCTCCAATACTTCATTTTCTGGCAAATACCGCAAATGAGTTCAATCTTAAAGTGCTGCACCCGGAAAGCGAAATAGCGGTGATATTGATGGCGCTCGGTTTTTCCTACTGCGCGGAATCTGTTGCTGTTGGCACATCAGGCGGCGGATTTTGTCTTATGACGGAGGGCTTGAGTTTTTCGGGAATGGCTGAATTGCCTGTCGTAATTGTTATGGGGCAAAGGCCCGGCCCGAGCACAGGACTTCCGACCTATTCATCACAGACAGAACTTCATTTTGCTCTTCACGCCGGCCAGGGAGAGTTTGTCCGGTTTATTGTCGCGCCCGGCGACGCGGAAGAAGCGTATTTCTGGTCCGCGGTAAGCATGGATATGTCCAGAAGATTTCAAATACCCTCTATAATACTTACGGATAAGACCATGGGAGAAGGGGTATATAATATCGATGTGGATTCCGTAGACAAGCTTGATATTGGCTCCTCGGAATTGTGGGAAGGCAAGCCGCCTTACAAAAGATACCAGATTACCGATACGGGCGTGTCGCCGCTCGCGATAGTGCCGGATAAAGACGCTGTGATAAAGGTAAATAGTTATGAACATGATGAATATGGGCTGACTACCGAAGATCCGGAAATTACGACAAGGATGCAGGATAAGAGATTATTGAAAATAAAATTTTTACTGGAAGAAGTTCAGCGGCATGAGACGATTAAAACATACGGCAACCAAAATTCATCTACGGTGGTATTATGCTGGGGTTCGAATAAAGGAGTGTGTATAGAGGCCGCGCAAAGATTGAATTTAAAGGTCGTGCAGCCGGTCGTGCTGTCGCCCTTCCCTATAGAAGTATTCAAAAAGGCCATAGAAGGCGCTAAGAAGATAATTCTCGTGGAAAATAGCGCTACAGGGCAGTTAAGGACGTTCTTGAACCGTTATGGCATAAATATAGATGCCCAGATACTAAAGTATGACGGCAGGCCATTCTCGGTCGATGAGCTGGAAGGTAAGTTAAAGAAGACATTATGATAAATTTAGGTACCCAGGCTCCAAATACATGGTGCATAGGCTGCGGCAATTTCGCGATACTCGGCGCTATAAAGACCGTTTTACAGTCTTTGTCCGAAGAAGGATTGGGTTTGGAAAATGTGGTATTGGTATCAGGCATAGGCTGCCACGCGAAGATAGTCGATTATATAAATACCAACAGTTTTTATTCCATACATGGCAGGGTCGCTCCGGCGGCCGAGGGCATAAAGCTCGCCAGGCCAGGCCTCAAAGTCATAGGATTCGCCGGTGACGGCGATACTTACGGCGAAGGCATAGAGCATCTGATATTTGCCGCGAAGAGAAATATAGATATAACGATGATAATACATAATAACCGCGTTTATGGCCTTACGACCGGCCAGTATACACCGACTTCACCTTTAGGATTTAAGGGCAGGTCCACCCCGTTTGGCACTAAGGAGATGCCCATAAATCCTTTAGAGGTAATGCTCTCAAGCGGCGCGACGTATTTGGCGCGCGGCACCTCGCACGGTATAGAATTATTGAAAAAAATATTCAAGGAAGCGATACTGCACAAAGGGTTTTCTCTTGTCGATGTCCTGCAGGTATGCGTCACATACAGCAACCTTTATGAATACTATGAAAAAAGAGTTTATGAACTTAAGGATCACGATTCTTCAAATTATCAGGATTCGCTTATAAAGATACGCGAATGGGATTATAATAATGACGGCAAGATCCCCCTTGGTATCATATACAAGAAAGAGAAGCCGACATTCGATGAGCAGTTTGGTATAGAAACTAAGACATTCGATAGATGTGCTAAGATAAAAGAATATCTAAAAAATAATTGCATATAATATGGATCCCAACGCGTTACATAGTATAAGTTATGGCATGTTCGTAGTATCGTCCCATAAGGATAAGGCGCTTAATGGGCAGATAGCCAATACCGTATTCCAGATAACGAGCGTGCCCGTAACGATAGCTATAAGCATAAATAAGAAAAATCTTACTTATGAGCATATAGAGGCCAGTAAACATTTTGCGGTCTCTATGCTGGAAGAAGATACGCCGCTTGCCTTTATAGGAAAGTTCGGTTTCAAATCCGGGAGGCAGGAGGATAAATTTAAGGATACGAGCTTTAAATTGCTCGAATCAGGCTGTCCCGTGGTCACAGATTATTCCGTTGCCTATCTGGAAGCGGATGTTATAAATCATTTTGATTGCGGCACTCATGGGCTTTTTTTGGGATGCGTAAAAGAATCGGCGATATTAAAACAGGGTAAAGTCATGACATACGACTACTACCACAATGTCAAAAAAGGAACTACTCCGTCTAAGGCACCGACGTTCATAAGAGGAGAATCGAGAGAGGTTAAATAGTGAAGCCATTAGAAATTAAAAAAGGGATTTACTGGGTCGGCGTGGTCGATTGGAACGTAAAGACGTTTCACGGCCATACCTATAATACCCAAAGAGGCACTACATATAATTCATATCTTATAGTAGACGACAAAATAGCCCTTATCGATACTGTCTACGGGCCATTTGCCGGTGAATTGATAGAAAAGATACGCGCTATTGTACCGCCTGAAAAGATAGATTACGTGATAGCGAATCACGTTGAGACGGACCATTCGGGCGCTATGCCGGCACTTATGAAACTGTGTCCTAAGGCAAAAGTATTCGGCACCGCAAAATGTAAAGAAGGCCTCTACAGATATTATTATGAGAACTGGGATTTTCAGATTGTAAAGACGGCAGACAAACTCTCTTTGGGCAAGCGGACCCTTCAGTTTATAGAAGCGCCGATGATCCACTGGCCCGACAGCATGTTCACATATTGTCCCGAAGAGAAACTCCTGATGCCAAACGACGCTTTTGGGCAGCATTACGCGACCAGCGAAAGATTTGACGATGAAGTCGATCAGGCCGAGCTTATGGATGAAGCGACAAAATATTACGGGAATATTCTGTGGCCGCTAAGCTCCCTTGTATCGAAGAAGATAGAAGAAGTAGAGAAGATGAACATCCCTATCACTATGATAGCGCCGAGCCACGGTATAATATGGCGCAAGGATCCGGCGAAGATTATCAACGCGTATGTATCATGGGCAAGGAACGATACGAAGAAGAAGGTGGTTGTAGTTTATGAGACTATGTGGGGCGCTACAGAAAAGATGGCTCGCAAAATTATTGAAGGGATATCAGATGCGGGAGTATCGGTGAAACTCGCTGACGTTACATCGTCGGATAGGACCGAAGTTATAGGCCAGATGCTTGACGCTAAAGGGTATCTATTCGGCTCATCGACTCACGATAACGACATGCTCCCATCGATAGCGGGGTTCCTGGAGCTTATAAAAGGCCTGAAACCGAAAGGCAGGGTTGCGGGGCTGTTTGGTTCGTATGGTTGGGCAGGTGGCGCTATAGCGTCGATGGAAAAGAGCGTGAAGGAGTTGGGAATAGATGTGGTGATGCCGCCGATCTCTTTTAAGTATATGCCTGATGAAAATGATCTGAAAAAGTGTTATGATTATGGTAAAGAGTTTGCGGGTAAACTGTAAAAAATAGAAAGGGAGGGTAGTAAAATGGGTAAAGAAGGAACGAAGATAGCGGGGGTTAACGTTAAGGAGTTGATCAATGATTTAAACAGAGCTTATGCCGATGAATGGCTGGCTCATTATTCGTATCTGTATATGGCGAGAACATGCACAGGCATGGCGTATGAGGATATGAGTGAATTTATGGAGGAGATAGCGAAAGACGAAGCGGAGCATGCGGGAGAACTAGCCAATAGAATTCAGGAGCTCGGCGGATTGCCGTTGGCCAACTTCTCGGATATCGAAAAGCATGGCAACGCGCCTTATCCGAAGCCGCCCAAGAGCACATCAGATTATAAAGGTATGATAAAAGTTGTCACAGACGCGGAAGCCGGCGCGATAGACGTTTATCAGAAGATAGCTGAAAAGACAAAAGGCAAAGACCACGTTACTTATCAGCTGGTCTGCCACATTCTCGCGGAAGAAGTCGGTCACGAAGAAAAATTCGAGGATCTGCTCGGATAGATATATTTACACCGGGCCGGTGTAGACAAGAGAGGTGATTTATGGCAGAGTTGAAAGAGTTGTTTCAGGCCGCGGACTGGAAGAAGGAGAAACACGTCCCGGTTATCGACGCGCCCGATAAGTGCAAAAAGGGCGAATGGGTAAAAGCATCTTTAGCCGTAGGTAAGGAAATAGCGCATCCTAATACCACCGAACATCATATAAGGTGGATAGCCTTATTCTTTTTACCCGACGGTGAGAAGTTCCCGTATCAGATAGGTAGGTTTGAATTTGACGCGCACGGCGAATCCGCGGCCGGACCCAATATGAGCACCGTCTATACCCACCCGGAGGGTATTGCGGTATTCAAGACCGATAAGCCGGGCATGATCCTCGTGTCATCTTATTGCAACATACACGGCCTGTGGCAGAGTTCGAAGAAATTGGAAGTTGCTTGAAATCAGGAGGAGCTCGTGGCAAAAAAAGTGAAAGTTTATTCTACGCCCACATGCCCGTATTGCGTAAGGGTAAAGCAGTTTTTAAAAGAGAGCGCTGTCAGTTTTGAGGATATAGATGTTTCCAGGGACCAGGACGCGGCACAGGAGATGATAAAGATGTCCGGCCAAATGGGTGTTCCCGTGGTAGACATCGATGGAGAGCTTATCGTCGGATTTGACAGGGAAAAAATAAAGAAGAGCCTGGGCCTTTAAATTTGTCGCATATTTCTTGACCCTTGCCCCCTAATATTATGTATGATCTCATTATAATCGGCGCAGGGCCGGCCGGTATTACAGCCGCTATCTACGCCATCCGCAAAAGAATAAGCCTGCTTGTAATAAGTAAGGATATCGGCGGGCAGGCTGCCTGGTCGGGCGACATAGAAAACTACACAGGCTACCAGTTTGTCACGGGGCCCGAGCTTACCTTAAAATTCGAAGAGCATATGCGCAAGTATAACATCCCAATGAAAGAGACAGAGGATGTTGTCGACGTTAGGAAGTCAGACGATAAGATTGTTGTAAAGACCGACAAGGGTACATATGAGTCAAAGGCCGTCATAATCGCTTCCGGCAAGAGATCGAGAGAGCTGAATATCCCGGGCGAGAAGGAATTTAAGAACAGGGGCCTTACCTACTGCGCGACATGCGACGGCCCGTTATTTGCCGGTAAAGATGTCGCCGTCATAGGCGGAGGAAATTCCGCGCTGGACGCGGCTTTGCAGTTGATAAAGATCGCGCGCCGTGTTTATCTTATAAATATAGTTGCCCGTCTTACGGGCGACCCTGTAATGATAGAAAAAGTCCAGGAATCAAAAGTTGTATCTATCATGAATAGCACTAAAGTTTTAGGTGTAACAGGCGCCAAGATGGTTACGGGTATAAAGGTAGAGAGTGAAGGCAAGGCGCGGGAGCTGCCGGTCGAAGGAGTTTTTGTGGAGATAGGCCTTATACCGAATTCGCATTTCGCTCCTGACATAGCTAAAAATTCATTGGGCGAAATAAGGGTGGACTCTTTTAATCATACAAATGTTCCGGGAATATTCGCGGCGGGAGATGTGACCGATGTTCCGGAAAAGCAGATAATAATCGCGGCAGGCGAAGGCTCTAAAGCGTCGCTGGGAGTTTTTCGTTACCTTAACCAGCGTAAATAAATTTTAAGCCGCAGAATATAAGAACGATGTCAAGGTATAAAAGATTAACTGAGGAATATAGAAACAAAAAAACGGCCATCAAGGAACGTTTAGAAGAATTTAAGAATATAGGTAAAAAGAAAAAAGATGAAATATTTTCCGAGCTTTGTTTTTGTCTTCTCACTCCGCAGTCAAATGCCCGCCACTGCGATAAGGCTATACAGGAACTAAAAGAAAGAGGCCTTCTTCTTAAAGGTAATGCCGCGTCTATACGTAATATACTTAAAGGGAAAGCCAGGTTCCATAATAAGAAAGCCGAATATATAGTCGGCGCGAGGGCGTGTTTCGATAAAAGTATTTTTGAATGCGGCAACGCTATAAAGATACGGGATCTTCTTGTAAGCCAAATAAAAGGCCTGGGGTATAAGGAAGCCAGCCATTTCCTGCGCAATATTGGCATGGGGCAGGACATAGCTATCCTAGACAGGCACATATTAAAAAATTTAAAGCGATACGGCGCTATAGATAATATTCCAGCCTCTCTTACCCCGAGGCTATACCTTAATATAGAAGAGCGCGCGAAAGCGTTCGCGAAACGTATAAAGATACCGCTTGCCGAACTCGATCTTTTGTTCTGGCAAAAAGAAACAGGCCAGATATTTAAATAGGCCAGATATTCCTTGACAATAAAATGAACAAAGGTTTATAATTCAAAAAGAAAATATATCTGGAAGGAGGTATAGATGAAAAAAGGTTTAATGGTGGTTTTTGTAGCGGGCCTTATAATACTGCCTCTCGCTGTTTTTGGCTGTAAAGGCAAAGTGCAGACAGAGGGTGATATGGTGAAGACAGAGCCCACCGAAGCGGTGGTAATGACAGAAGAGGTTGTTGTGTCGCAAACTCCCGTGACTGAGCCGGCACCGGCGCAGATGGTAAGTCAGGAGACGATACCTCCTACTGCGGCGGTTCCTCCATCCCAAGAGATGGGCCAGGCGGCGGCAACAGATAAGATAGAGCACAACAAGCAGATACAGACGGCTTTGCAGGCAGCCGGGTTGTATGCAGGCAATATCGATGGTAAGATCGGTCCGAAGACAAAGAGGGCGATAGTAGAATTCCAGAAGGCCAGGGGCTTAAAGGCCGACGGTAAAGTTGGCCCGAAGACGTGGGCGGAGCTTGAGAAGTATTTAAAGCAGTAGAGGGAGAATGGATTTCTATGAAGTTTTTTAAAATAACGGCTTTGATCATTTTAGTTGCCCTTGTCGCGGGTTCTGTCGCAGGATGCGGAGTATCGAAGAATAAGTATGAGGCGCTCCTGAACGAAAAAATCGCGCTTGAGGAAAAATTGAATATACTTACCAAGTCCAGAGACGGCTTAAGGTCGGAGTATGAGAATTTACTGAAGGAAAAGATGGATTTGGCGGCTGGGCTGGAGACGGCCGCGAATGAAAAGAGCGCGTTGAAGAGCGAATATGATAAGCTGCTTGACGAAAAAGTCGCGTTAAAAGCTTCTTATGATAAGATGGCGGCCCAGGCAGCGAAAGATTTCCAGGTAAAGTCCGCGCCAAAAAAATAGATTATTTGTAAGCGTTATTTTACTGCGGCGGTGTAACTAACACCGCCGCAGTTTGTTTTTTATGGTAGAATAACAGTATGTTAAACGGCAAGAAAATAGTCGTAGTAATGCCGGCGTATAACGCGGCAAAGACTTTGGAAAAGACGTACCATGAGATACCGAGGGGCGTGGTCGATGATATTATTCTTACCGACGATCACTCAAACGATAACACCGTAAGCATCGCAAAAACACTTGGTTTGAGAACTATCGTTCACGACAGGAATTTAGGCTATGGCGGCAATCAGAAGACATGTTATCGGGAAGCGCTTAAATTAGGGGCGGACATAGTAGTAATGCTTCACCCTGACTACCAGTACCCTGCCAGACTCATAACACAGATGGCGGGACTGATATCAGAAGGCATGTTCGATGTAGTGCTGGGCTCGCGTGTACTTGGCAGTAAGGCCGTGAAAAGCGGTATGCCGGTATATAAATACGCGGCCAATAGGGTGCTCACTTTTCTGGAAAATAATATTGTAGGCGAAAGATTATCGGAATACCATACAGGATACAGGGCATTTTCGAAGGAGGTGCTTTTAAATATCCCTATACTGGAAAATTCAGATGATTTTGTATTCGATAGCCAGATAATATTACAAACGCTTTATTTCGGGTATAGGATAGGAGAGATAGCGTGTCCGGCGCAATATACCAAAGAGTCATCATCTATAAATTTTTTTCGCAGTGTTAAGTACGGCATAGGTGTATTAAGAGGAGCCTTGCAATATAAGCTTCAGAAAAAGTCTCTGAGTTCATTTCCTATATTCGATATTAGAGGCGCTAAAATAGTTGCTTAAAGATATTGACTTTTATGTGGCCGGTATGATAACATTTAAAATTACTTAAGGAGGTGTGGGATGAGAAAGTATTTGGTATATGCAGTACTGATATCCGCAATCATGACATTTGCCGCGGCGGGGCCGGTCTTCGCTCAGAGTGAAGATACCCAGGCTGCCGCAAAGGAAGAAGTAGCACAGACGAGCGCTGCCGCGACACCCGCAAAAGAAGAGGCACCAAAATTAAGCGAACTTTCCATATACGGCGAGGTACAGACGGTTAATGTACAGGCCCTCTCCATGATGGTGCAGTATTACGACTACGATAACGACGAAGAAAAATCCACAGAGATCACTCTTGACGGATCCTCAAAACTGGAAAATGCCAAGACCATAGCGGATATAAAGAAGGGCGATTGGGTAGACGTCACCTATATAGTAAGCGCCGGTAAGAATATCGCGAAAGTCATAAGCGTGGAAAAAGAAGAGCCCATTCAGGATGAAAACGCTCCGGAAGTCGAAGATTAACAGGGAGGTTTTTTCTTATGGCAAAAAGCTCCGCTCCGCACATCAGGGAGAGAAAGCAGTTCAGGTTTCCTTCAGGTTACGGCGATAATAAAATCGTAGTGCTTGTAAGAGACCCATGGTGGATATTCGCCTATTGGGAGATTCAACGCGGCAAAGAAGATGCCATCATAAAAAGGATAAAGTCCGAAGACGACGAAGTCTTAAAATCCATCCTACGTGTCTACGATGTTACCGATATAAGCTTCACAGGCTCTAATGCCCACTCCTATTTCGATATTGACCTAAAAGGACTTGCCAATACCTGGTATATAAATGTAGGCTCACCGGACAGGTCATGGCTGGTGGATATAGGCATAATAACTAAAAAAGGTAAATTTTATCTATTAGCAAGGTCCAATACCGTCAGAACGCCGCGTTATGGTATGTCGGATAAGCTGGATGCCGAATGGATGATGCCCGAAGATGAATACTGGAAGATGTTCGGCCTGTCGGGCGGTTTTGGTATAGGCAAAGGCTCTCTTGAAGTCCGGGAAATGTTCAATAAAAAATTGGAAGAGCAGATAAGTAGCGCGCAGATCTCCAGCGGCGCCTCGTTTTACAGGAAGCCCGAGGGTAGAAAATTCTGGCTCGTTGTAAATACGGAGCTTATCGTATATGGAGCCACAGAACCGGACGCAAAAGTCACCATCCAGGGCAAACCCATAGATTTAAGGCCGGATGGCAGCTTCACTTTAAGATCCGCACTGCCCGATGGCAAACAGGTTATACCCGTTGAGGCGACATCCTGCGACGGAATAGACAAGCGCAAAATTACACCTGTCGTCACAAGGAAGACGGAATAACCCATTATGCCCAAAGGATATTTAGCGATAGTTCTTCACGCGCACCTTCCTTTCATCCGCCATCCGGAACATGAAGACTTTCTCGAAGAAGACTGGTTTTTTGAAGCCATCACAGAAACGTATATCCCGCTGATAAAAGTATTCGACGATCTTATAAGAGATAAGGTCGATTTCAGGATTACCGTATCGGTCTCTCCTACTCTCATGTCCATGTTTATGGACGAACACCTTCAGAATAAGTATGTAAGACATTTAAATAAGCTGATAGAATTGTCCTGGAAAGAGATAGAGAGGACAAAATGGGATGACCGGTTCAATAAACTTGCCCATATGTATCACAATTCTTTTCTCGATGCGCGGCGCATATTCGTAGATGAGTATAAGAAAGACCTAAACAACGCTTTTAGGCGTTTTCAGGATTTGGGAAGGCTGGAAGTTATCACCTGCGGTGCCACTCATGGGTATTTTCCTCTGATGGAGGTGGAAAGAAAAGCCTCTGTCAGGGCGCAGGTCAAGGTCGCGGCGGATCTTTATCAAAAGGTTTATGGAAAAAAGCCCCTTGGAATATGGCTTCCGGAATGCGGGTATAATCCGGGCGATGAGGAGATCTTAAAAGAGCAGGGCATAAGATACTTCTTCGTTGATACGCACGGTGTTTTATTCGGTAACCCCCGGCCAAGATTTGGAGTATTTAATCCTTATCTATGTAAAAATGGCGTCGCTGTTTTAGGGCGCGACATGGAGTCGTCCAAAGCCGTGTGGAGCGCGGTAGAGGGTTACCCGGGAGATTGTAACTACAGGGAATTCTACAGAGATATAGGTTTTGATCTGGACTACGAATATATAAAGCCCTATATAAATCCTGACGGAGTCAGAATAAATACCGGTATAAAATATTACAGAATAACAGGGACGTCAAACGCAAAAGAGCCGTATTCGCCGGAAATTGCCCGCGAGACGGCCGCAAGCCATGCCGGAAATTTTATGTTCAACAGGGAAAAGCAGGTTGAATATTTGCAGGGCCAGATGGGCGACAGGCTCCCGCTTCTCGTCTCTCCATATGACGCCGAGCTTTATGGTCACTGGTGGTATGAAGGCCCTATGTGGCTCGATTTTCTTATCCGCAAGATGCATTATGACCAGAAAAATATAGCTTTAGCCACGCCCGGCGATTATCTTAAGATGCACAAGAAATTTCAGGTGCTTGCGCCCGCGTTTTCCAGCTGGGGCTGGAAGGGTTATTCCGAGATGTGGCTGGAGGGTTCCAATGACTGGGTATACAGGCATGTCCACAAAATGGCCGAACGTATGGTAGAAGTCGCGAATACTTACAAAAACGCGAAGGGCTTGGTGCGCAGAGCCTTAAACCAGATGGCCAGGGAGCTGTTGCTGGCGCAATCAAGCGACTGGGCGTTTATCATGAAGACGGGTTCTCACGTACCTTACGCGGTCGAACGCTTAAGGGAGCATGCCGAGCATTTTAATGAGCTATATGAAGAGGTAAAAGAAAATTCTGTCGATGAAACATATATAAAAGAGTGCGAATATAAATATAATATCTTTCCGGATATAGATTATTCCGTCTATGCCACCTGATGTAAAACCCGCTAAAAAATTATCGATCGCTTTTCTGTGGCACATGCATCAGCCCTGTTACAAAGACACCATAACAGGCAGATACTACATGCCATGGGCAAGGTTTCATGCCATCAAAGATTATTTTCCGATGGCCGCGCTATTGGAAGATTTCGATAATATAAGAATGACATTCAACCTTGTTCCGTCCCTTTTGGAGCAGATACATGATTATGCCCACAATGATGCTACCGACGCGCTTTTGGACCTTACGAGAAAGAAGGCGTCCTCACTTACCGAGGATGATAAGCTGGATATACTGGAAAATTTCTTCAGGGTAAATTTTAAGAATTTCATAGAGCCGAATGAACGCTACTCGGAGCTTCTTATGAAGAAGGGCCTTGCGAATGTTTCTGACCGCGCGATGAAAAAGATAGCGGCTAAGTTCTCCGCGCAGGATTTTCTGGACCTGCAGGTATTTTTTAATATGGCGTGGTTTCACTCTATAAGTATAGATAAAGATAAAAATTTAAAAGACCTGTCTAAAAAATGCGGTGCTTATACCGAAGACGACAAGGCCTACGTGATATTAAAACAAAAAGAGATCATAGGCAATATCATACCCCTATACAAAAAACTTCAGGATGCCGGCAGGATAGAAATATCGGCAACCCCGTTTTACCATCCTATCACGCCTCTTATATGTGATACATCGATAGCCAAAATTTCAATGCCGGGCGCCCCGCTTCCTAAAAATAGATTTCAGCATCCGGAAGACGCCGCATGGCATATAAAAGAAGCGATAAGCTATCATGCCGATATATTCGGAACCCCGCCGCGCGGTATGTGGCCCTCAGAAGGGAGCGTATCGGATGAGGCTCTCGGGATAATGGCGGCAAACGGTATAAAATGGGCGGCAACCGATGAAGACATTTTGTTCAGAAGCATAGCGATGTCGGATAAGAAGCAAAAAGCTCACCACCACGCGGACCGCCGCATAATATACCAGCCGTATAAATTCAGCAAGGGATCAAAGTCGTTGTCGGTAGTTTTTAGAGACAAGAATCTCTCCGATATCATAAGTTTTAATTATAACGCGTGGGACCAATCGGAGGCGGCGGCCGATCTCATCGGGCACTTTAAAAATATTTCCGCGTCACTGGCCAATGAAACTCAAAGAAGAATGGTAGTGATAGCTATGGATGGAGAGAACGCATGGGAATATTTCCATGATAACGGAAGAGAGTTCTTCCAAGCGCTATACTCCAGCCTTGATAATGACAAAGACCTGGAGGCCACTACAATAAGCGGCCACCTTGGAATAGAGCCGCCTGACAAGTCGCTCGATACAATATTCCCAGCGTCATGGATAAATCATAATTTCAGAATATGGATAGGCGAAGAACAGGACAATCTGTCTTGGGACTATCTTTCGGCTGTGAGAAAAGATCTTGTTAAATTCACCAAACAGATGAAAAAAAATCCCGGTAATGAAGATGCCCTTGAAAAAGCGTGGAGGGAATTTTATATAGCGGAAGGCAGTGATTGGAACTGGTGGTATGGCGGCAGGGCGCACTCGGGATCCGATAATCCATTTGATAAATTGTACCGGACGCATCTTAAGAATATATATAAGTTTCTCAAAAAGCCCGTGCCGGACTTTTTAAAGATTTCTATTGCATAAAACACCAAAAAGGGTATAATAATATTTCCTGAAAAACGAAGGGGGGGAAAGTTATGGCAAGAACATCGACCATAAAACTTGGCAGATCTTCTAACCCATCTATGTCGACTGAAGATTTGAACAAGTTGGTAGCTAAAAAAGCTTATGAGCTTTACGAAAAGAGGGGCCGCAAGTCCGGTCATTCAATGGATGACTGGTTAGAAGCGGAGAGGATCGTAAAGGGGAAGTGCGGTTGTAAGTAAAAGGTTTCTTAAGCGATCTTAAAAGTTTAAAGGCAGGGTGGTATACCCTGCCTTTTTTATTGTTTTAAGTCTGTCACTCGTGGTATAATCACAAATAATTATGAAAATATTTCTGCTTTCATTTATACCTATATTTGTAGCGATGGATGCTATAGGTATCCTTCCAATGTTCATCGGCTTTACCGAACATCTCAAGAAAAAAGAAAAACAGAGAATAATAAACCAGTCGATAATAACAGCCTTTCTTATAGGAATAGTATTTCTCTTCCTTGGCAAGTGGATATTCGGCATATTGGGCGTTCAGGTATCTGATTTTAAGATAGCGGGCGGCGCGGTGCTTCTGGCAATCTCTCTGAAGGATATCTTGCAGTACGAAAAAAATCGCAAGCTTTCCAGTGAAACGATGGGAGCGATGCCTATCGGCACTCCGCTGGTCGTCGGCCCGGCAGTCCTTACGACAATAATAATACTTTTGGATACCTACGGTCCATATATGACAGTGTTGTCTTTTATTACCAACCTGGCAATAACCTGGATAACGTTTTATTACGCGGGCGCGATATCAAACTTTCTCGGTAAAGCGGGATCGAAAGCAGTTTCAAAGATAGCCGCTTTGCTGCTTGCCGCAATAGCCATAATGATGATGCGTAAAGGGCTCGTCGATACCATAGCAGCGTCACTTTCCAAATAAATGTCCGACAAAATGTATTGAATCAACCGTTGACAAACTGACTTTTGTTAGGTATATTTGATTATATAATATAATTATGAGCAATCATCGTATACTAATATCGAATATAGGGATAGCATCTCTTTTTATTGCGTTTGTGTCTCTTTCGCATGCCCAGCCGCCCGCGACGCCGGACGCGTCCAGGGCGACGAGGGAGTCTGATCGCTTCGGCCGTGACACAGAGAAGCGTGTAGAAAGAGAGTTAAGAAGGATCCCACAAAAACCCACCACCCCCGCCGTAGAAGAAGAAAAACCAAAAGCAGGCGAACAGAAGTTTTTTGTGAAGAAGGTAAACCTTGCTGGCTGCGAAACTTTTCTGCCTGAAGATTTTGCTTTTCTTTTGGAAAAATATGAGAATAGGGATGAGACTCTCACCGACTTAAATAATCTCGCCAGGGAAATAGCCGCTGAATATCTGAAAAAAGGCATAATAGCCGCGGTATTTCTGCCGCCTCAGGAAGTAAAAGATAATACGATCACGATGCAGGTTGTGGAGTCCAGAATGGGCGAGCTTGAAATTCAAAAGTCGCCGCATTTCAGAAAGAAGATGCTTAGATATTACTGGAGCGTCAAAGAAGGCGAGATACTCCGCTACGACAGGATATCGAAGAGCCTTCAGATGATGAATAAGAATCCCGATCGGGAGGTGAGGGCGTCTTTACACGCTGGAGCCAAGCCCGGAACCACCAATGTTATATTGACCTCAAAGACGCGTTTTCCGATACATGGCCAATACACTTTCGATAGAGAAGGTATAATGACAACCGGCCGTGAAAGGAATGGTTTTGGTATACGAAACAATAATATGCTTGGTTATGACGACACCCTTATTACGGGGTTATCATACGGGAAAAACTTTATCGGCGAATACATCTATCATAGCATACCCATCAGCGGTAACGGCGCGTCATTACTCTACGGTTACAGTTACAGCAAGTCCACCCCCAAGAAGGATTTTGATGTTTATTCGCTGAAGTCTGAAGCGAATAATACCACGGTCTCGATACGTCAGGACATATATAAAAAAGATGAGTACCTCGGAGAGGTCTCCATAGGTTTTGACGCGAAGGATAAAGTCACTTGGTATTCGAGCGGTACGGGCACTTTAAACAGAGACAGAATAAGGCCCATTAACTTGGCCGGGAATTTTGTGATACGCGGTACAAATAGCGTAACTTATATATCGCCCGAGATAGACCAGGGCCTGAATGTTTTTGGAGCGAGTAAAAAGAATAACCCTCTTGCCTCAAGAGCCGGCGCTACGCCAACCTACACAAAGTTTTTATTCACCGCCCAGAACAGGACCAGCCTGCCCTTTAAGCTTCAACAGAGTTTGAGGTTCAGGACGCAGCTTGCGTCGGAAAAATTATTTTCGCAGGAGCAATATGGTATCGGCGGCATAGATACAGTGAGAGGCTATCCGCCAAGCGACTATCTGGCTGACAAGATGATACTCGTAAACGCCGAGATGATCAGCCCTCTATTTTTTCTTCCAAAGGGCTGGAAGCTTCCTTACGCGGAAAAACCTTTAGTGGACCAGCTAACCGGCCTGATATTTCTTGACTATGGTTATGGAGAACACAAAGGCGACCCTAAGCCGCGCAGGCTTTCATCTGTCGGAGCGGGCCTTAGGATGAATTTTTATAATCAGGTATCATTGAGATTGGAATGGGGTATTCCCTTTAAGCTATTCGGACAGCCTGCCTTAACAGAGGGAAGCACAAAAGGCCGTTTTCATATATCGTTGAATATAGAAGACAAGCTGCCCAGCGAGATAGAGCGTATTATGAATGAGATGAGAGAAGAGAAGAAGCAGAAAGAGCTGCGCTCGATTATTAATGAGGCGCTTTCGATGCCCGATAGTCCGCTTAAGGAAAAGCTGTTTTACTGTCTTTCGATGGGAGACGATTTGTATAAGCAGGGAAAGTTGAAAGAATCAAAGAAGATGTACGCTATGGTTATAAATATCGGCAGGGCCGTGCATACGCAAGCCCAGGAATATATGAGCCAACGCGTTGCGCTGGAGGCTGAACTTAATAAGAAGAACGATGAAGCGCTTGCCCTGTATAAACAGGGAAAGCTTGAAGAGGCTAAAAAGATATGGCGGGACGTTGAAAGCCAGGCACAGGTCCGTCCGCTTGAATTTGAATTTTAATCATTGCAATTTTTTGTGAGTGTTGTAAACTATACTTATATATAAGAGAAAGGGATTTTTAATATGCGCATACGTAAGTATTATATTTTACTAGCGATGTTGTTCCTATATTCAGTCCCGTTTGTATTTGCCGATGAAGATGTATCCAAAGAAGAGATAGCCCAGCCCTCCATACAAGATGAAACCACCAAGGACAAGGCAGTAGTTACTTCAGAGGCTATAGAGAAAGCGGCCCCGTCCTACAGTATGCGGTTAAAAGATATTATACAGCAGGCACAGGAGGGTATTAAAAGGATAGATAAGGAGCTGGCGGAAGAAGAGATCAGGGTTCGCAATCAGGAACGCGAGGCAAAGGTAAAGGAATTTTTTGATAAGGGTAATGCCCTGCATAAAGAAGGTGACTTAAAAGGCGCGAAAGAAGCATGGCAGAACGCGCTTAATATAACTAAAGATCCGGAGATGCGCAGTTATATCGACCAGGCCGATAAAAAAGCCCGTCAAGAAGATCAGGCCAAACGCCAAGCAAAAGAAAAAGCACGCCAGGAAGAGCTAAGCAAAAAAGAAGCCGAGCGTAAAGCAAAGCTCGAAGCCGAAAGAAAAGCCGAAGAACAGCAGGATCGCCTCGAAGCTGAAAAAAGAGAACAAGCCCGTTTACAGCGCGAAGCACAGCGCCAAGCTGATGAAAAGGCAAGAGAGCAAGCCAGACTCGAGCGTGAAGCTCAAAGAAAACAAGAAGCCGAACAGCGTGAGCGCAAACGAGCGGAAGAAAAGGCCAAAAAAGAATCCGAGCGCCAGGCAAGGATAGAGGCCGACAAGAAGGTAAGAGAAGAGGCCAAGGCAAAAGAAGAAGCCAAGCAAGAATCCAAGTAACACTTTTAACCAGTGCCCTTATTTACCTTTTTAGCCCCCTTATGCTTTTACCGCCCTATATATACCCTCTCTCCATCAACCATTACTCTTAGACCAGTAGCTGATGCGGGAGACATAATCTTCTGTAATGCCGTTACATAGGCACCTATTCTCGTCTGGACACTTTCCATCCTTGCCTCATTAACACTTAACGTAGAATAAGCCTCTGTAATGGAGTCACTTATCACGACATTGCTCTCATTGGTGGCGTGGCTCACATTGCTCTGGGTAGGCGTAGGTGTAGGGTTAGGTGCAGGCGCAGCCGTGATATTAGCTGTAGTAGTGGGCTGCGTAAGCGAGTAATTGGCTGAACTGCCTCCACTAATCGTAAGGCCTGATATAGTGACCAGTTTATCAGTGCCAACATCTTTACTTGCAAATGCGCCTGTAGCGGCTGTAGTATCAAGGGTAACTGTATCACCGGCTACTACACCGCTTAAGGCTGCCAGTGTCGTATTAAGGGTAGCGGCTGTTGTGCCGTCGTATGTCTTATTGTTAGCGGTAAT
>JAUYOL010000024.1 GCA_030695905.1 Candidatus Omnitrophota bacterium
TATCTTTCACGCCCCCGCTTGCTTTGTTCCGGAATCACAAAGTCAAATCAGCGGGGGCTGGTAACCCCATCCCGTAAACACTCGCCGCCTTATTGAACCCACCCTCAAGGCTTATCCCTCGCCACCCGTAAAGATTTTCAGTTCATGCAATGCAATAACCTAAGCCTACAGTTATGG
The DNA here is from genome assembly GCA_030695905.1 of Candidatus Omnitrophota bacterium. Taxonomy (NCBI): domain Bacteria; kingdom Pseudomonadati; phylum Candidatus Omnitrophota; species Candidatus Omnitrophota bacterium. The sequence goes on from JAUYOL010000024.1 coordinate 178, forward strand.
GAAGCACAATAAAAATGTTAGGTCTTTTGTGATGACGAAAAACGGTTAAAAAGGGCCGAGGATGTTCGCTTTCGTTTTAAACTTAGGCGATCCCGCCGCTTTTTGGCGGGATGAGGCCCCGTTTAGGGGCCGAGTTCCGCAGGCCCCCGTTTTTCGACAGAACAAAAGACCGACCCGGAACGAAGTGAAGGGGAACATTTTTCCTGCCACCTATACATGGCTGTCTTGCATAGTTATTTAGGTGGCTTGTGCTGACCGTAACCGTAGGCTTAGGTTTGGATCCTGCAAGGTACCCCATCCCTCGGAGGCTGCTGTAGGTGGAGAAAATTTTTAGGGATCTACTTCTTGAGGACGCGTTTGTCCGCCATAAGGCGGCGGACCGAAAGACTTACTTTTTCAGCAGCTTTCGGAATTCTTTGGTGAGCGCTGGGACTACTTCTAAGATGTCGCCCACTATGCCGTATGTGGCGACTTTGAATATTGGAGCGTCTGGATCTTTATTTATGGCGACGATGACCTTTGAGGACTGCATTCCTATGAGATGCTGAATCTGGCCGCTTATGCCGCAGGCTATATAAAGCTTCGGGCACACCGTCTTGCCCGTCTGCCCTACCTGATGTGAATACGGCATCCATCCGGCATCAACCGCAGCGCGCGAGGAGCCTACAGCGCCGCCTATAACTTTGGCAAGCTCTTTTAAAACGCCAAAATTATCCGGGCCGCCCATGCCCCTTCCACCCGAAACTATTATATCCGCCTCCGCGAGATTAATGGTCTCTTCCAACTCTTCTACCATATCTATTATATTGGTTCTTGAAGTAAGAATATCGCCTGAATAGCTTTTCTTTATCACTTCCGCCTTGTTAGATTTGTCGAGTTCGGGTTCCTTCATGACCTTATGACGCACTGTTGCCATCTGCGGCCTGTGATTCGGGCTTACTATAGTCGCCATAATATTTCCGCCAAACGCCGGACGGGTCTGAAGCAGTAGCCTTTCCTTCTCGTCTATATCGAGCCCTGTGCAATCCGCCGTAAGGCCCGCGTCTATCGTTATAGCTACACGCGATATGAGACTCCTCCCTATAGTTGTGGCTCCACAAAGTAAAACTTCCGGTTTGTATTCTTTCACCAGCTCAACCAATACTTTTGTATAAGGATCGTCCTGATAATTTTTCAATTCAGGCGCGTCTACCAAATATATCTTATCGGCCCCGCGCAACTCAAGATCGCCTACTTTTGACTCTACCTTATCTCCGAGAAGTACCGCGCATAACTTCCCGCCTAACTTTTTCGATAATTTTTTTCCTTCACCAAGAAGTTCATAGGATATTGTCTGTATAACACCCTTCTTCTGCTCGCAGAATACCCACACATTCTTATAGGCGCTTAGATCTTTCTTTGCAACCGCACTTTTTTTCAGAACTATCGCGCTGAATTTACATGAATCGACGCATGCGCCGCAAAGATTGCATTTTGACAGGTCTATTACCGCTTTCTTATTTTCGACCTTCAGCGCGCCAAATGGACAGGCGCGTACACAAAGTGTGCAACCTGTGCATTTCTCCATAAGTATTTTTATCTTCGCATCATCCATATTTAAATTACTACATCCTTTAATAATTCCGCGAGCTTGCCGGTGATATCGGCTGTGTCGCCCTTTAAAATCTGGCCACCCTGTCTGGGTGGCGGAGTGAATATCCTCACTACCCTCGTAGGAGATCCATCAAGTCCTATATTTTTTGGATCGGCATTTATGTCTACGGCTGTCCACTGCGTAATTTTGGCAGATTTCGATCTCATCATGCCTTTCAATGACGGTAATCTTGGAGTGTTTATCTCTTTTACTACTGTGAACAGGCAAGGAATAGGCGTCTGGACAACATCGTAGCCTTCTTCCATCATTCTTTCCACTTTTGCCTTATTGTCTTTAATGTCCTCTATCTTCTTTACATAAGTTACCTGCGGTATGCCAAGATGCGTAGAAATGCCGGGCCCTACCTGCGCGGTATCCCCGTCCGATGCCTGCTTGCCGCATAATATAATATCGAAGACGCCTATCTTCTTTATGGCGCATGAAAGTGTGTAGCTCGTCGCCCACGTATCGGAACCGGCGAATTTCCTGTCGCTTACCAATATACCTTCGTCACAGCCGAGCGATATCGCTTCGCGCAGTGCCGTTTCAGCCTGCGGCGGGCCCATGGTAATAACGGTTATTTTGCCGCCAAATCTCTCCTTTAAGCGTATGGCTTCCTCTATAGCATAAGTATCGAAAGGGTTTATTACGCTTTCAACGCCTTCACGTATAAGAGTATTCTTGACAGGGTCTATCCTTACGTCGGTAGTATTAGGTACCTGTTTTATGCAGACAATTATATTCATTGTTATTTTGAAGCCCTTAAGCTTTCTTTTATAAGATGAGCGGCTATGACGTTGCGCTGTATCTGGTTGGTACCTTCATATATCTGGGTGATCTTGGCATCCCTCATGTATTTTTCAACCGGATATTCCCTCATATAACCGTACCCACCCAGTATCTGGACCGCGTCTGTTGTGACCTTCATCGCCATATCGCCGGCAAATAACTTTGCCATAGCTGACTCTTTAGCGACATCTTTTATACCTGCGTCAACCATCCTCGCGGTCGCATATACCAAAGCCCTGGCGGCTTCTATCTGCGTGGCCATATCGGCAAGCATGTGTTGTATTGCCTGGAAGCTCGATATCGGCTGGCCAAACTGTATCCTTTTTCTCGCATATTCCACAGCATGATCAAACGCGCCCTGTGCTATACCGACTGCCTGCGCGGCAACGCCCGGACGTGAATTATCGAATGTCTTCATGGCAACGATAAAACCCATGCCTTCTTTAGATATGAGATTCTCCTTCGGAATCTTACAATCTGTAAATATGACTTCTCTGGTCGCCGATGCGCGGATACCTAATTTCTTTTCTTTCTGCCCAAATTCCATTCCTTTTGTGCCTTTTTCTACTATGAATGCGCTGGCGCCTCTCGCTCCTTTGTTTTTATCGGTCATAGCTATTACTGTATAAACTTCGGCCTCACCCGCGTTAGTTATCCACTGCTTGGTGCCGTTTAAAATATAATGATCGCCTTCTTTTTTCGCAGTAGTTTTTATACTGCCTGCGTCAGAGCCCGCCTCGGCTTCTGTTATACAGAATGCCGCAAGCCGCTTACCCTTTGCTATATCCGGTAAATATTTCTTCTTCTGCTCCTCGCTCCCATGTAGCAATATCGGAAATGTTCCAAGGCCTGTTCCGGCAAAACCTAATGCAATACCACCGCAGGCTCGGGACAATTCTTCGGTCACAAGGGACATTTCAGTTATGCCGCCGCCAAGCCCGCCGTAGGCTTCCGGAATATACACTCCAAATAAGTCGCTTTCGGACAGTATCTTCATTATGGGCCATGCGAACTCTTCGGTCTCGTCATAATGAGCCGCAACGGGTTTTATCTTTTCCTGCGCTATTTTGCGCGCCAGGTCCCTGACCATTATCTGCTGTTCATTAAATAGATAATCCATAAAATAGTCTCCTTATATTTTTCTTGTGTAAGGAAGGAAGTTGCTATGTATATTTCTTTACAACCAAAGTCGCGTTATGCCCGCCAAAACCAAGCGCGTTCGAAGCGGCCACCTTTATCTTATGCGCCCGAGGTTTATTCGGAACATAATCGAGGTCACATTCGGGGTCAGGTGTATGGTAATTTATAGTGGGCGGTATTATCCCATGCTTTATTGCCAGAGCGCAGGCTATTAATTCGACTCCGCCTGCCGCTCCAAGAAGATGGCCCATAACAGACTTTGTCGAACTTATCGCCAGTTTCTTCGCGTGGGCGCCAAATACCTTTTTTATCGCAAGTGTCTCTATCTTATCATTATATAAAGTAGAAGTGCCGTGCGCATTTATATAATCTACATCTTCCGGCTTTACACCGGCATCTTTTAATGAAGCGTTCATGCATCTCACGCCGCCATCACCTTGCGGATCAGGCGCTGTCATGTGGTAGGCGTCTCCGCTCATGCCATATCCGGCCATTTCACAATATATATGAGCATTGCGCTTTAGCGCATGCTCTAATTCTTCCAGCACTACTATACCGGCGCCTTCGCCCATTACAAACCCGTCTCTGTTCTTATCGAACGGCCTCGATGCTTTCTGCGGATCATCATTACGCAAGGATAATGCCTTTAGCGCGCAAAATCCGCCAAAACCCATCACCGTAATGGCAGCTTCGCTGCCGCCGCATATCATGATATCAGCCTCACTACGCTGTATTATCCTGAATCCATCCCCTATAGCATGATTACCTGTAGCGCAGGCAGTCCCCACCGCTGAATTAGGCCCTTTTAGCCCTAACGTGATGGATATTTGGCCCGAGGCCATATTGATAATCAGCATTGGTATAAGAAATGGGGAAATTCTACCCGGACCTTTTTCAGGGCCCAAGGCTATGTATTGCCTGTGTTCGGCTTCCACTGTATGCAGCCCGCCTATACCTGAGCCGACCAACACGCCAAATCTGTTGCGATCTGTCTTTTCAAGATTTATCTTGGCATCGGTCACTGCTTTTTTAGCGGCTACAACGGCGAACTGTACAAATCTATCCATGCGCCTGAGTTCTTTGGCCGATAGATATGGCGAAGGGTCGAAATCCGTTATTTCGGCTCCTATCTTACAGGTATAATGGGTGGGATCAAAACGTGTCAGCTTTTTAACGCCGCTTTTACCTTCCAGGAGGGAGTTCCAAAACTTATCAATGGTGTGGCCTATAGGACTGACTGTTCCCAAGCCCGTTACGACAACACGTCTTTTTTTAAGCATTATAGGTCTACTTGCCGGCCTTCTCTTCGATATATCTCAGAGCATCCCCGACAGTCGCGAGCTTCTCGGCATCCTCATCCGGTATCTCTATGCCAAATTCCTCTTCCAGTGCCATTACAAGCTCTACTGTATCAAGAGAATCTGCTCCCAAATCATCGACAAATTTTGCGCTATCAGTTACTTCCTCTTTCTTCACCCCAAGCTGCTCAGCAATGATCTGTTTGATCTTGTCCTGAGATATCGCCATTTTACCTCCCTTATGTTTATAATGCCTTTTTTATCTACCTACATTACCATTCCGCCGTCAACCGTGATCACTTGTCCGGTTATATAGGAGGAATCGTCACTCACTAAAAATAAAGCGAGATTCGCCACATCATTAACACTTCCCATCTTCCCCATGGGAACATGTTTTAGCATCTCGCTCTTTACATTATCCGGAAGTTTTGCCGTCATGTCCGTCTGTATGAAACCAGGCGCTATGGCATTTACTCTCACGTTCCTGGATGCAAGCTCCTTAGCTACCGTCTTCGTAAGAGCAATAAGCCCGCCTTTAGAGGCGGCGTAATTAGCCTGGCCGGCATTGCCTATCAAACCTATGATTGAAGCCATATTAACGATCCTGCCGTCCCTCTGCTTCATCATGATCTTTGCCGCGGCCTTGGTGCAGATGAAAGCACCTTTAAGATTGACGCCTAAGACCGCATCCCAGTCTGCTTCCGACATTCTGACCAGAAGCGTGTCTTTTGTTATGCCAGCATTGTTTACAAGTATATCGATTTTTTGAAATTTGTCAAGGGTTTTTTGGATGAAGGATTCGACCTGATCGGCCTTTGTCACGTCCACAATGCCTGTTATGCACTGCCGGCCCAACGCCTCTATCTCTTTCTGCGCTGCGGCAAGCACATCAGGGTTAACATCGCACAGGGCCAGATTGCATCCTTCCCCGGCAAATACCATGGCTATCGCTTTTCCTATGCCGCGGCCGCCGCCGGTTATAACCGCTACCTTATCTTTAAGTACCATGTCAACCTTTCTTTTTAGAGTTAGAGGTATTTTAGCCACAACTCAAAGTTTGTCAAGTTTTTTCTGCGCCTAACGTGTAAGTAAGATTCAATTCCTCTATCTTAACGGGAACGATCGTCTTCATCAGCGCGTCCGGCCCGTCGAACATCACCCTTATATAATTATCAGAGTATCCAATTAGTTTGCCGGAATGCTTCTCTCTCTTGGACTCCACCAGCACATCCAAACTCTTATTGCGGAATGGCTCCCTATATAGATAAGAGGCCGTGATGGCAGTTATCCTCATTCGCTGGAGACGGCTTTTAATGACATCCGGGGAAATATCCTCGGGCATATTACAGGCCACCGTCCCGTCCCTCTTACTGAAAGGAAATATATGCGTTCTTGCGGGCTGTATCTCCTTAATAAGGTTAACTGTATTACGGAAGCTCTTATCGGATTCGCCGGGAAAGCCCACCAATATATCAGTCGTTATTCCTACTCCCTCTATTCCTCTCTTTACCTTGACAATAAGGTCCTTTAATTGTTGAGCGGTATAGGGCCTATTCATGCTGGCCAATATCTGGTCATCGCCTGATTGAATTGGTATATGAAGATGCCTGCATATGCGCTTATTTTTAGCGATAAAATCGATAAACTCATCCGTAACATACTTGGGCTCAATAGAGCTAAGCCTGATCCTAAAGTCTCCGTTAATATTATTCAATGCCTTTAAAATATCTATAATGCTCAATTTTCCCTGAAAATCACTTCCCCAGGCACCCAGGCAGATGCCTGTGAGGACTATCTCCCTAAAGCCCTTTGAAACGAGAGTGCCCACCTCTTCGACCACATCCTTTAAAGGCTTTGATATCGATGGGCCTCTAACATAAGGCACTTTACAATAGGCGCAAAAATTATTGCAGCCATCCTGTATCTTCACGAATGCCTTGGCATGGTCTTTGAAATCGGTAATGCTTAGGAAGCGATGAGGTTCGTCGTACGTAGCGCACCGCCGCGGTGTCACACCGCGGCGGTGGCCTGTCAACATCTCCGCTATTCGAGGCTTGTCCTCATTCTTAATTATATTTGATATGCCCGGAAGAAAAGAGAATGCACCGGCATCTTTTTCGGCGCAGCAGCCGGTTATGACTATCTTTGCTTTTGGATTAGTCTTATGAAAAACTCCTGTCCAATAACGCGACTCCGTATCTGCCTTATGAGTAACGGTGCAGGTATTGATTATATAAATATCGGCGGTCTCTTTTGACAAGCACTCCCTGAAACCCGCCTTAACCAAAATCTCCCTCATCGCCTGGGATTCATACTGATTCACCTTGCACCCGAGAGTTTTTATAAAAAACCTGTAACTGGGGCTATTCTTGGTATTCATAATTGATCATCGAAATTGCGGCAAGTCCTGCGGTGTCGCTTTTTAAAACCCTTGGACCCAAATTTACCGTCTTAAAACCCTGCCCTTGGGCGCTCTTTATCTCACCAGGCGTAAAATCGCCTTCCGGGCCTATCGCAATAGCTATCTTCCCTCCCAGACACGACTTTAACGCATCTTTAAACTTGATGGCCTTGTCATTTAGCGCCGCTATCAGTTTCAGGTTGTACACCGTCGCGGTGTATGACACCGCGGCGGTGATAGCGTCTTTAAACTCTATGATTGGGCTTATTTCCGGGATATCCGTCCTGCCGCACTGCTTTGAGGCCTCCAGGGATATCTTCCGCCATCTCTCTACTATACTCGCCCTCTTCGAATCGTTCCAATCCGGTATAGTGCGCGCGGTAGTGACAGGAATTATGCTGTCCACGCCCAGCTCCGTTGCCTTTTCTATTATATAGTCCATCTTCTCTTTTTTGGGTATAGCCTGTATTAACGTTATGCTATATTTTGCCGAAGGGTTCAAGTTGCGGACTTTTACGATCTCTAAAGACAATGATTTACGGCCGGCTTCTTTAACAACACCCACATACTCTTTACCTGTGCCGTCAAATACAACTACTTCGTCAGAAATATTAAGGCGCATCACATCGAGTATATGATGCGCCTCTTTTCCGCTTATCAATATCCGGTTACCGCTTACCGCTTCTTTTGGAACATAAAAACGACTCATTTATCTGCTATCGCTTCGCTTTAGCGGCCTTCGGAGTCGTTACTATGCCCTTCTGCGGAACTATAGGGGCCATAACGGTAAACTCAATTATCAATTCTTCGCCTGGGTTAACCATAACATCTTTTTTGCTATTTTTGGGCGACGACAGGACGTCTATATTATACTTACCTTTTCCAATCTCTATCGGCTTGTTGGACGTAGACGAACTCACTGTTTCATTGGTATCGGCCCTTGCTACCTTTACACTGCAACGCACTTCCTTATTGTTTTCATCAACGGTCCTTATTAGCAATGTTCCGGTTAAACAACCTAAGTCAACTATCGACTCTTTGCCGGCTTCCACTTTTATATCTTTCTTATAAAATCTGGGAGTGGTCCCCACTTCTATGTCATAAACACCGGGGACTATCTCAAGCGCTTTATTTGTCATGAACGCGGTAACCATCTCATTAGTCCTGCCGTAAAGTATTCTTAGCGGATAATTGGCGGCGGCCTTTCTGGCATTAACTGTCTTCACCGTCATCGCGCCGGTTACGCAGCCGAGGTTTTCTACAGTCTCCTTGCCCTCATTAACTTTAACATTTTTATATATCTTCTGCGGAACGGTATCCACTTCGATATCATATACTCCGGGCAATACTTCCTGCGTCCTGCCTCCCACAGTCGACGCGGCGTAAACGCTCGATTTCGAATCGACCACCTTGAACGCTTTGACTCTCATCGGAATTTCAGCGTTCTTGAAATTAAAAATTTTCACGGTGAGAGCGCCCTTGCCTTTTGAAATAGCTTTTTTTGCCGCAGGCACTTTTTTTAGATCTCTCTTAACCTGCGTGGCGGGAACCGGCCTTGAGCCTTTGCCGGATGAGAGCATTGATTTCGCAACCAGAACAAAACCTATGAGTGCTATTGCAATGACTATTGCCATGATCAGCTTTTTATTGCGCATCCTTTTTTCCTCCCTCTTCGCCGAATACTTCGGCGGTAAATGTATAAAGTTCTGTTGCCGGATCTTTCCATGCGTCCGGCGATAGGCCCGCTTTGTGAGAGCATAGGCTTGTTAAAAACTCTTCTTTTCCCCAGCCGGTTTCGTCCGCTACCTGAGGCAGATACACGCCGCTTCTTAAACCTTTTCTTACTATAACACCATGGCCGGGCACCTTTATTTCGTCGGCGCTGGCAACCCTTTGCAGGGGAGAAAGTACGGATATTTCTATATCTATTTTATCAATTTCAGACGGTGAAAGCCTATGAAATCTCGGATCGCCGGTCGCGGCTTCTATCGCCATATCGGCTATAGTCTGATATAAAGGGCCCTGGCCGACCATATTCCCGATACAGCCGCGCAGCTCGCCTTTTTCATGCAGGGTGACGAACGCGCCCAGAGACTGGTTCAAGAGAGGGTCCTTTTCTGAAAAAACTTTGCGTTTCCCATATTTTACAAAACTTATTATAGATTCTCTCGCTATTTGCAGCAACCTTTTCCTTTGGATATCATTGAGCATGTTCGATTTAACTTTCTGCGCCACGTCATTGTTCTTATACACCGCCCCGGCGTAATACCCTACAACACGGCTCTTGTCACCAGTTATATCACCGGAATCGGCATATTTCAATTCTTTTATTCTATCATATCCTAACTTTTCCGCCACAAGTAATGACGCTGTAACAGGCATAAGGCCGCATAGCTCGCAAATACCGAGCTTGCCTTCATCATAAAATTCCTTGGACTTTAATTTATTCAGCGTCCCTATTGTATACCTGTCTATCTTATTTGCCTCATCATGCGAATGATAGTGCGAGAGATCCGTAGATGCCACTATCAATATGTCATTGCGAGGAGCCGAAGGCGACGAAACAATCTCCGCAAGCGTCAAGGCCAGACTTTCGGCGCCTGTGTAATCCTGCATCCCAAAAGCGATGGGCACGATCTTTACATCTTTCAACACCATCTGTATAAACGGTATCTGCATCTCTATGGAATTTTCTTCTTTAAAAAGGTCCGGATTAAACTTTACGCGCGGATTTTTTTTAATTTCATCCGCGAGCGCCTCGTCAATTTGAATATCTCCGAGAGGTGTGCGCCAGAAACCTTTATCATAAATAGCCATGCCATTGAAATATTTTCCATGGCTAAAACCTAAAATAATGACCGTCTTTATCCTTTTTCCTTCAAGAAGCTTATATCCGTAAGCGGCAACAGGGCCCGAATATATATAACCGGCATGCGGAACTATAAGAGCGAGGATATCTCCTTCCAATTTGTCAGGGCTGGCAGCGTCGAGATAACCTTGAAGTTGTTTTTCTAATTGAATTTTTGAAGCAGGATACCATGATCCGGCAAGATCGGACTCTTTAATTTCGGCGGCATAGAGTGGCTCTGCATACAGAAGCAGTGTGAAAATCGTGAGGGAAAGCAATGATCTGCGCATTGAGTAATATTATCATATATATATGCTGAATGCAAATCGAAGGTTAGAGCGATCTCCATGTTTCGATCATGGCGTTAATATTCTCCTGTATCTCCTCAAATCTTATCCTGGCGATAGGCGGGATCATTATTTTGAACGTATAGTCCTTGAAGAAATTCATCGGATTATTTTTTGCTGCCGTCAGTAATTCGCTTTGAATATCTTCTGCCGGCAATCCCGTGACAAGGCCCATTGCCTGCGAAAACGCTTCAATAGCCCCCCTGGCTGCTTCGTTTTGCAGATTATTGTTATCGGGCTTCATGAGTTGCTCTACAAGATTTATTCTTGCCAATCCCAATACCGTGACGTCCGAATATGGCATCATATAAACCCTGCCGCTATCCTTTTCAAAATCCTGAATAATGTTCAGCATAGCTCTCTCGGCTAAGAATTTTTCTACCGACTTATCGCTAAGCTGTTTTTTAAGTTCGGCATCTTGCTCCAATGCTTGCAAAACAGACGCGCTTATCGCGCAATATACCCTTTCCTGCGGTATGCCGGATTGCGCCTGCGATGCTATCTCCAGGATCTTGTCTTTTGCCCTATCGACACCTATAGAGTGTACTATGTTTATATTGCCGGTTCCTATGCCGGAGCTTTCATTAATAAACCTATTAGCTTCGACTCGTCCTTTCACTATCGCCGAGCTTGCCTCTAATTCCGTGAAATACTTTCCGCTTTCATCCGTAGGCGTTGCCCCCAAGACATACATATAGCATGGCTTTCCGCCCAATAGATTGTGGAACAATAATCCGACAATATCTTTCATCTTCTGTAATATGTTTCTCTTATTTTCTTTTCTTTCATTGTATGATATGAGGCCTTTTCCCGCGGATACAGTAATCGCTTCGCCCTCTATGCTTAATACGGGCGCGCGAGATTCAAGCTTGGCGATCGGAGCAACTTGAGGCTGTAAGGGATTAGAAAACGGCTGTATTGAAAGCTCCTGCAAAAAGTCTTTATCGGCAACCACATTCCGCTCTTGTCCCGCGGCTTTAAAGATCGAATCTATTTCCTGCCAGGTGAGACATAGTAACCGGGACGTACCCTTCTGTGGAAGCAAGTCATCCGAGCTTGGCTCACCGGCATCTATTCCTATACCCTCGGACATCATTATCGCCGTCTTTACTGTGCCCTCTTCCATATTCAGCACATTTTCACTGTTTTGAACCGGAAGATGCAATACGCGACTATTGCTATGTCTTTTTATAAGCCGCTCTGAAATCTTACGCGCTATTTCCGCACCCAACGCTAAATCGTCGTAAGCAATAATGAATGTGGACTCTTTACTTCCGACGCCTTTAAAAAATTTATCCAACTCTGAATTAATATATTCGGACAAGTTATTATCTGCCTGCTCTTCTGTCTGATCCGGCCTGTAGAAATCATCATAGAGCAGTACAAAGTGAACGAGGTGATTTGTATATGTGCCATCGGCATTTTTTATCCTGCAGATTATGGGCATGCAAGAGTGGCAACCGGCGGTACCCAATATATCCTTGCTGTTAGACGGGACCTCTTTATTGTGAACATTTATTATACGCCTGCCGCCTATTATCTCCACCGAGTCAACTTCCCTGTATCTATTTTTTCGCAACTCTGCAATAAACGAATCCACGGAATCAGCGATCCTACTCTTGGCAGATTGCAATACTGACGGCGCTTGCCCCGCCTGTGGTGGGGCTTGCGGCTGCGTACCCTTCTCCCCTCCGGGTGGGTAAGACGGTTCCGCTACGACAGGAGGCTCTAATAACTGGGCATTAGCGACCGCGCCTCCGCCCACTATGCCGAATTTCCCGGTTACAGGATTTCTTATTGCCCTAACGTTGGTTCCACTTAGCACAATTGTATCACCATTTTCATATAGCCACTGTGAAGGGCGGGACCCAAATTTAACCACGCCGCCCATATCAAACCACTCTACTGGCGATCTTGTCTTATCTTCTATGATATGCATTGTATATGTTTGGAGCATGTAATCGGCATGAACTTCGAGGCGCCAATCTCTGTCATGGGATGGAATAGATCTATCGAGGAAATAGTGTTTAACCTTATCATTTCTGGTAACGGCAATAAATTTGTTAACACCGGCCTGGCGTAAACATCTTACCGCTTCATCAAGCAGATCACTGCCGATATATCTTCCCTGCCATTTGGGCGACACCCCAACAAGATTTATACAGTTATGAATTCTTTCTGGATCAATGAGCACGGTCGTGAAGCCGGCAATTCCCCCTTCTCTCACGGCAAGGAAGACGTTGGTCGCTCTCATTTCCTGAATCGTCATTTCTTTTAATTTGTCTCTATTGGATTTGACTTTCATGGACTCTATATCTATTAGTCCGGCATCACGATGAAGTTCGGTTTCAATTCTGATATCCGTGAGCGCTTCCGCAACGGCTTCCAATAACGCCGCATCGCCGCCGCAAATCGCTTCCGCGTCATATATTCCGTCTTTAAGCGCTTTCAGCTTCTCATTCAAACTCTGGACACCGGTTTTCTCGGAGATGGTTACCGCCGGCGTAATCTCACCTATAAGATGATACATGCCCTTATCAGCATACGGCATCTCTTTTTCCAATTCATCTACTGGAATTTCGCGCGCATTGAAATTTTTTCGGAACCAGTTATACACAGTTCCCTCCCGCTCCACGAAAGCTGCCGCTATCTTATAGCCTACACAATGATCGCGTATAACCTTTGCAATATTATTGAACGTCTTCGACATGAGCCCCTGGCCGCGCAATTCACTGACATGTTTTCTGCCAATTGAAATGTGGTAAAAATAAACCGCTTTTGCTTCCGGATGAATGGAAAAATTCATAAGAAATTCATAACTTTCAAGATTTACAAATCCATTATGAATAAGTCTCGCATTTTCTCTGATATAACCTGCCCTGTCGATGACCATCCTATGCTCTGTCCGATTCGATAGCATATTATTAACTATCACGCATACGAATTTTTCATCTGAAATACCGGCCAATTGGCTTAGCAATTCTTCAGCGTTATATATATTTAAAACCAACGGGACTTCCCCATTATTAAGGCTTATAAATTTATTCCATAGGTCATCACCTATCCATGACTCCCTGCCTAAATTATCTATTTTGGCTTCAGCTATAGCATCTTTGAGAGCAACTAACAGTGCCGCCTTGTCTTTATCGGAGATTGCAAGACCATACACTTTGCCTGCCAACATAACCGGATCTATCTTCCCAAAAATCTTCATTATTGCTTCATATGAAACCGTATCATTTTTATCCAACAGACGTAATAATATGGCTTCGATTGCGCCGACATTTTCAGCGATATCTATCGGGCCGGAAGCTTCAGCAAGTTCTGTGAGTATTTTTTTCTGCTCTTCAGCGCTGATCCCACCCATACCTATAGGCGGCGCTTGGGGTTGTATAACCGTCTCCCCTCCGGGTGGGTAAGACGGTTTTGCATTATTTTCCCACAATATATACACTTCTTTTAACGGATATGGTTGAGGTACATGATTCCACCGCACCTCATCAGTAAGCATTTTCTTGTTAGCGGCATATTTTCTCATAACTATTTTAGCTATATCAGCCCTGTTAGAAAGGATATTCTTTTCTGTGGGAATATATAGGGCTTGGAAACCGCCTGTTCGGGCTACTTTTTTCAGCGCGTCTTCTATTAATGGATATACTTCTTCTGCCTTAACCTGTGATAAAAATTCCACACTTGGCTCTATCCCCGGAACAGTAAGTACCCACTCACCGTTTATATCTACCCGGAAGAGGTGTACAAAACCTACCGCCTGATGTGTATTTTTATCAATCATAGCAAGAAGCATAAAATTATTATCCTTCCAGAGCTCTATATCCGTAGCGACGCAGACACCGGCATTCAGTCCCCACAGGCCGTAAGGAATGCCTTTTACTATTCTGAATTCAAGAGATACTTCCCCATGTTTCTGAGGAGAGAATTTTGCTTTTTCTTTCTGTATTTGACCTAAGGGCTCTGCGAATAACGCTTCTATGATATCAATTTGCGCCATACGTTTTGCGCCGGCGGGCACTATGCGTATAATCTCTTTAAGATCGTTATCCTGAATGAGAGGGACGATCTTTGTTTCCAATTCCTGCCGCTGGAAGCGGGTAAGCATGTGGCCCACTCTTGCCCGCCTCTCTTCAATAGATAATCTTTGATTCATCCAGATACCGCTAAGCTGCGAGACTAACACCTTGGGGTTACTTACTACCTCTTTGGCAGTCGCACCCGTTAAAGGAAGATCCGCTTCCCGCAGTTCTTTTAAAACCTGCCGTAACAGCGATATCAGGTTATCCTTATCCATAAACAGGCTTTCAAGCAGAGCCAGCGAGCCATATCCTTCATTTATTGCGTCAACCTTCTCTCCCAGGGCATCGTTGTGGCTGACCCAGGCAAAGAATTTTTCCAAAACATTATCTTTCTTTGCGGGATCGGAGAAGCCCTGGAACCAGTCTTTTAATGCCCTTATTAGCGCTTCTTTGTCCTCTTTTTCCTTCCCTATCTTCTCTTCCCGGGAAAGATTTCTGTCCTGATAGCGTAGCCTATTTACGATATCTACGATTTTACCTTCAGGGTCATGGACCTGCCCGGCCTTCAAAAGATAATCAACCAGTTCAATGGCTTTATTCTCCCCAAAGTCAGTGTTACGCAAAATCTTCGGAATGTTCCCCCTCCTGTCTCCGGCCTCGCGGAACTTTCTGAAGAGGCCAAGGATTTCATATTTCTTAACAAAGGAGGCACCGGATGAAGGAATAGCAATTTGCACCGAGGCAACCAGGGCTTCTTCGAGCTCCTTGTTATCGTTGATACCTTTTACCTGTAGCGCATCCATCAGGGTAATTAATGCTGCCTCACCGATGTTATCGCTGGATATTTTAGCGGCAAAGGCCATTACTTCTTTTAAGCCGTCTTTTCCTTCCTTACGATACAATTTAAATAAACTCTGATTAAAAGAACGCGTGAATTCTACAAAGGAAAAAATAAGTTCTTTTTCTTGAGGAGGCAGATTGTTATCGATGTAATTTTTTTCCACTGCTTCAATTATACCTTCCAATACCTGCAGACATAGACGCGGTTCTTTACGGATTACTTCGATGTAAAAATCTGCCCAGCGGAAAAACTCAAGCCCTCTATCCTTTATTAGCGGCAGATACTTACATGTAAATAACTTAAGTATTCTTTCTCTATTATAATTATTGGTATCCTGAGCTAAAGACTCAAGTTTACTATCTATATCTATCCATCGGGATTTGAATTCTTCAGGGGTGAAGAGATCTTTTAATACTGGCAGGGTGCCTTGGAATAGATATGGTGCACTTTCACCAGAGGCCATGCCTAAACGTACAAGGTCAGGCCAGTATAGCTTGAATTCTTCATGGGTGAAGAGCTCTTTTAATACTGGCAGGGTGCCTTGGAATAGATATGGTGCACTTTCACCAGAGGCTATGCCTAAACGTACAAGGT
>JAUYOL010000025.1 GCA_030695905.1 Candidatus Omnitrophota bacterium
TATCAAAATTCGCCAAAGAGATAGGCCTGGATTCCATTGCGTTCAGCAAGTTGAGAGTAGATAAATATTCTCCGCTTAAAGAGATCGTAAAGAATACGCCAGGCTATCACATTACCGCCAGAGGAGAAGTTTATTCCGACAAATACAGCCACTCGTATTTGAAAAAGATACACAGAAAATTGAGGTTTTCTTTCTATACACCGTTCAGAGTCCTGAATATCGCAGCGAAGATCCTGAGGGTAAGATTTTTTACCTTCCGCGAGCTAATATCGTTTGCGGGTGTCGCGCCTTTATTGCTGAAGAGTATTATAGGAAAAGAGCTAAAGGAAAAGCGGCTGATCAAGTCTATAACGCACATACTTGGGCATAACAAGTAATTGAAAAAGCCCACCCGTCCAATAGATAGGCTTTCTCGTCTAAATTGACTCCCCCTTGGTTGATGATAACAGAACTTTTATGGAGAAGTTTATAGGGTTTTTGTATACGAGCGAGGCGGAGAAACTGCATGGATACTATAAAAGTTTATTCGGGTAGGATGGCACTAAAATACCTTTGAGTGTTTAATTATTTTTTATCTCTAAGTCTGCCGGCTTCCATTATTGGAAGGTTGGCTTCTGTAGGCACGTATACAATCTGTTTTTCGCTTGCCTGCAAGCCTTCTATCCATAAATATCGCAGATAAATATCGCTTAGACTTCCGGAGATTATCTTATTACTTTCCGCAATACCTTTTGCCTTTGCTACAACTATCTCCGCATCTTTCTGTGCCTTAGTTAGTTCAAACTGTTTCTGTAAGGATTCCTGCTCTGTTCTCAATTTTTGCTGAATACTGTCTGAAAACGCCGCAGGCAATCTGACATCCCTTAATAGTACATCCTGGACGACTATGCCTCTCGGCTCCAATTTCATTTTTAAGAATTCCAATATCTGTTGGCCTATCTTGCTTCGTCCTTCTTCACTATATAGTGATTTAACCTCATATCCGCTGGCGACATTACGAATGGCTTCTCTGAAATAAGGTTCAACTATCGTCTGTTCAAAATCGCTGCCTATGGTCTTTCTTACGAAAACTGCCTTATCTATAGGAACATTATAAAGAAGCGAGACGTCAAGTGTTGATATAAGCCCTTCGGAAGACGGCACATTAGCGGTCTCTTTCAGTTCGCGCGTCTTCACATTCCAGACCTCTATCCAACTTACACCGGGTATGTACCAGTGCCAGCCTGTCCGTAAAGGCTCCTCGGAAAATTTACCAAAATCGGCTTTCACTCCGGTCTGGCCGTCGTCAACCGTTTTTAGGCCGCAGCCGGTAAGACCTAACGCAATAATGCTAACCATTAAAAATAAAAAGTATTTTTTCATCGGACCTCCCTATTATTTTAGACTGCACCCTCATTGCGCATTGATAGCCGATATTTCCTTAATGCCCTTTCCTAATGTATTTCGGTCGATATTGAATCTCTTGCCCAGCTCTTTCTGCGTGAATGAATCAAGCTTTGTTCCTTCTTTAGTAAGCAACGCCTTTATGAGAAGAATGAATTTAGCCGGCTGACTGAGCCTCGACAGGTATTCCGGATTCAAAAACTTGCCTTTAAACTCGAATACATCAGCGGAAAGATCCCTGAATGTTATCCAGGCGTCTTTTCCATGCTTAAAATCTACACCTATCAACTTATATCTATCCTGAAGTTTCGTTAATACTTTTATGGCCTGTCGCCTGAGGGCCGTATCGCTCCAATCGGCCGGCATGCCCAGGTCAACGGCCAATTGCTCAAGAGAAAGAAAATATTCATTCGCCTCTTGTTCGTAAGCATATGCTTTAAGCAAGAGATAGGTATCCATGGCTCGCGCATCGCTGTCCGACACCATGCGCGGGAACAGCGTTTTATCGGTCAACAAATCACAGTCAAAAGCAATAATGCTATCCTCATTCAAAATTACGGATCTTTTTACCTTGCGCTCCTTTTCCGGCTTATTCGGCTCATCACCCTTTAGCGTACGTTGCCTGATGCGGACAAGCATGTCCTTGGCATGTTCCGGTGAATCTATCAACGTCGCTGATTCATAGTTATCTTTCAGGGCGGCCACGCTCCAATTTGTGCTCCCTATCACTACATACCGGCTATCTACTATAATAAGCTTATCGTGCATGCGGGTGGAAGGAGTAACGCCGAATATCCTGCCGCCTTTCTCCCTGATAGTATTAAAAACCTCGTCTTTTTCTACGCTAAGAGCGCGTCTATCCTGAAACCGCGTATTCAGATATATATCCACCGAAACACCGCGCGCAAGCGCCTCTTCCAGATCTTTGATTAGCAATCTCACCGGGCCGTTTGCGCCGGCCTGGATTATATACATGGAAACGACTATCGATTCTTTAGCATTATCCAGGAGTTCTATTACTGCAGGTTCATATTTCCGGTCGGATATATCTTTTACTTTCGCAGGAGAAAATTCGGGCTGATCCTGAGCAAGGGTAAGGAGTGGGAAGAAAAATAAAAATAGACTGATGACACCTATACTAAAAATTAATTTCTTATTAATTTTATTCGGCATGTGTTCATTATATCTTAAATAAAAATCCTCTGCAAGCGATTATTCCGGTCACTTCATCTGTGCACTAAGTTTTGTTGTTATTAGTATTTTTAGGGAAGAGTTTATAGAATTTTGCTATACGGGAGAGGCGAAAGAAATAAGTGCTAATTTAGAGAGAATGATTATTTGAATGCACTTTCATCTAACGGTATTTGGCGAGACACGAACGGTTTTACCATTCTGCCACACAGCAAGAGAACGACCTGTTTTCTTATGTCGTTCAACAACCTGCCGTACTGCTTTTTTCAATGCCGCTTCTGCTTTATCCTGTAAAGACATTCTTTTTTTCATATGTTACTTCGCACCTTTCTGAATTATCTTGAATAAGTCTTCATTGGTTGCTTCAATATGGCCATTTTTCCTCTTTGCAATTAAAACAGGTTTTGCTCTGGAATTATCAAATAACATCCACGAATCAACTAATGGCTCGTACAAACTGAAAAAATTATGTACGCCACGAGTAAAGCGACGCCGAACATCTCCCGCAGGAACATTATGCCCACCTTCCGCAACCCTATCCTTTATGCGGGCTATAGCCAATTCTGGACTGGGAACCCATAAAAAGAAAAGATGTAACCCGTAATCTTTTTTCTTCAATTCATTAAGCAAGGTAGCGTATGATTTACCCGATAATGTTGTTTCGAAAGCAAAATCAACACCTTTTCCCGTATATTCATGAATTTGCTGTAAAACAAGTTTCCCGGCTTTGATTGCGGCGGCACGAGGCTCAAAAGGCGCCAGGCCTAATGCGATGAGGTCAGCGTTAACAAAATTTGGACAATTAACATAATTGGGCAAAAATGACCTTGCAAATGTTGTCTTACCAGACCCGTTAGGCCCTGCAATTATATAGACGTTTTGTTTTGCCATAGTGTAATTATAACCCAAACAATAGCCCTCTACAAGCAAAATGCCCGCCGATAAACGATGGGCATTTTACGATATGGCTCCCCTTGGTTGACGATTATAGAACTGCTCTCATAGAATTAGATGTAGGCGACAAAATTTGTGGCTCGATATAGCAATCTTTAATCTTACACAAGCTGAACTTGTAAGTGCTTACCAAGCGCGTTAGCGGCTTTCTCTAATGTCAAAAGAGTAACAGACTTGTTGGTTGGATCAAGGAGTCTGTTTAATTGCGTACGGCTTTTTATATGCATCCTCATTGTCATTCTTGACTTGGAAATATTATTTTTTTTCATAAGCTTCCATATTTGGAATGCAATGACTTTTTTTGCCGCAGCGGCTTGAGTCTCTTCCAAAATACCCTCTTCCTGAAGAAAATCATCAAAATTGGAACCTATATGCTTGTTTGCTCGTTTCATATGTCACCCCCTGTTTAATTGTTTCATTCGTTTTATAGCTAAATCTAAATCATCCTTTGGAGTCTTTTCAGTCTTTTTGATAAATCCGTGCAAAAGAATTATATAATTTTCAGATAAAGTAAATAAAACTCTTGAAATTCTATGCTCCAACCGAGTTCTTATCTCCCATATTCCATTACACAGTTTTTTCGCTAATGGCATTCCTACCGGCCAACCGTATTGAACTGTATTAATATCCTCGCCTATCGCTTTTTTATCTTCTTTAGGCAATGACCTTAGCCACTCCCTTACGGGCTCATTTCCGGTTTCTGTTCTGAAAAACCTAACTTCTAAAGGATATTCTCTATTCATCTATTACAAGTGTACCATTTTTGGTACATTTGTCAAGCCTTTTTGTCAAATATTTATAGTTGCCTGAAATTTCCAAAGTTAACGATAACAGAACTCGTGCCCTGAACCGAACGAGCGAAGCGAGTTCTGGTTCAGGGTTTATGGAGGAGTTTATAGGGGTTTTTTTATACGACAGAGGCAAAGAAGCTGCAAGAGTGCTATAAAAGTTTATTCGGGTAGGGTGGCACTTTATGGACCGTCCCCTATTATTCCCAAGAGGTCTGAAGAGATATGTGATCTTATAATAGCCCGAAAGATAAAGAAGCGTTTTGTGGCGCAGACCAGGATCGATCTGGCAGAATATCCTGAATTATTAGAAAAGGCGGTGAAGGCGGGATTTAAAATGCTCTTA
>JAUYOL010000026.1 GCA_030695905.1 Candidatus Omnitrophota bacterium
GCGCCCGGGGCACGCGTTCTTTGATATACGTGAACGGCAGAATGTCATAGAGATAAAATATTAGGCTCTTCGCGAAAAAATTGTCTTTTTGCTATGGCCGTGGTGTCTTTAGTCTAGTGCCCTCGACGGGGAGATTGGACAAAGTAACCATATTTACCCACCCGGTGGGTAAATATGGTTATTGTATGTGGAATGCGCGGCAGACAATTTGCAGAATAAAATTTGTGTATATAGCGGCTATTATATCATCAAACATGATTCCAAAAGCTCCGGAGAACTTCTCTATTGCTTTGGCGGGGGGCGGTTTTAAAATATCAAATGTCCTGAAAAGGATAAACCCAAAGACCATTATCCATATGTTATAAGGCACTAAAAACAGTGACAACATCATGCCGCATGCCTCATCTATTACTATCATCTGCGCGTCTTTTCTTTTGTACACCCTTTCCGCTTCGGTTGAGAAGATTATACCGAGCATAAACAGGAATAAAATAGAAAAAGCATATATGGGGAATTTATCTTTGACTACAAAATAGATGAGTAGCCCGGCAAGGCTGCCCATTGTACCGGGCATAAACGGCGAGTGTCCAAGGTAAAAGAAACTCGTGGTGATTTTAACTACTCTTCGCATTAAAATACACCCCCTTATTCTTTATAAGATACGACATTCCGCTTATCAATGTCAAGAACGTTGTGATAAGCATCAATATGAATATCGCGTCTTTGTAAACCATTTCCGTGGAATCGCTCCAGAATCCGAAAACCTTTATCCCCGCTTCCCTGAATATGATGAATAAAAGAATGGCTATTATTGAAAATACCTGCGATACCATCTTCTGCTTACCGCCATCTTCGGCTGCCAGTACCTTGCCTTGCGTGAGCGCGGTTATACGCAGCCCGGTAACTACCGCCTCCCTGAATATTATTATAACGATCATCCACGCCGGGACAAGTTCCATCTCTACGAAAGCCAGGAACGCGGCCAGCACCAGTATCTTGTCGGCTATGGGATCCATCAGCTTGCCGAAGCTTGTTACCATATTGTTCTTCTTGGCTATATATCCATCGAGAAAATCCGTAAGCGAGGCCGTTAAAAATGTTATCAGCGCGAGTGTCTTCGCCCACACGCCGTGCAAAAATAGAAATAGCATAAATACGCCGACCAACGCAATCCTTAATATGGTCAGCTTATTAGGCAAGTTCATGTTACCTGCCCCACCAGATCGTATTCCAAAGTATCGACTATCTTCACTTCGTAAAAATTCCCTATCATTAAACCTTTTCCGCTTACATATACGCCGCCATCAACTTCAGGCGCGTCATATTCCGTCCTGCCGAAATATCTACCGCCTTCAAGCTCTTCGTCTATTAAAACTTTTAACCTCTTACCAATAAATGACCTATTGACCTCCGCGGAGACATCCTGCTGGGCCTTCATTATCCGGTCGAACCTCTCTTTTTTAACCTCTTCGGGGACCTGCCCTTTAAATTTCGCGGCGGGAGAGAGATCTTCCCTCGAATATATAAACGCCCCTAATTTTTCAAAGCGCGTCGCTTTCAAAAATTCCAACAGCTCCATAAAATCTTTTTCCGTCTCGCCCGGAAATCCCACTATTACCGACGTCCTCAAAGCTATGCCCGGTATATTCTTCCTGATATTTTCTATCAGCCCCACAACTTCCTTTTTTGTCACGCGCCTGTTCATCTTTTTTAATATCTTATCGCTTATATGTTGAATGGGCAGATCTAAATATTTACATATTTTTGGCTCGTCGCGCACTGTTTGTATAAATTCATCCGTATAATGCGCCGGATGCGTATACAATATACGCATCCATTCGACGCTATTTTTCAAAGCGGCCATATCTTTCAAAAGCCGCGGGAATTTACTCTTACCATACATGTCCGCCCCGAAAAGCGTCGTATCTTGCCCTATTATATCTATCTCTTTCAATCTTCCCGGCGCGGATATATCTTTTACCTCTTTTATCACTGACTCTATTGTTCTGCTCCTAAAACGCCCGCGTAGGCGCGATATTATACAGTAGCTGCACAGGTTATCGCACCCTTCGGATATTTTGACATACGCAAAGTGGCGGGGCGTCAGGGTAAAACGCGGAGATTTTTCATCGTAAAGATAATCGGGGGTTTTGGAAATTATCGATCGGGCCCTTCCGGCGACCATCGATCTTACTATGCTTCCTATCTTGGCAAAGTCGCTCGTTCCCACCAGCGAATCTACCTCCGGCAGGCTCTTCAGCAATTTTTTCCCGTGGGCCTGCGGCAGACACCCTGCGACGACAAGATATTTTATCTTGCCTTCTTTCTTAAGCTGCGCCGCTTCCAGAATAGTGTCTATGGACTCTTCCCGCGCGCTCTTCACAAAAGAGCAGGTATTGATTATGAATACATCGACGCCGGAGCCGACCTCATCCGATAAATAAAAGCCCTCTTTTTTCAAAGAGCCGAGTATTATCTCAGAATCAACCAGGTTTCGCGGACATCCAAGGCTTACGATACCTACTTTTATCATCAATCAGTTATTTTAATTTCACGCCTTTTCGCGTAATAATAAGGCCGGATATGTTTTTCTTTGTGGGCAGCGCTATCTGCCGGCCGTTTAGGATAAGTTCCAACGCCTGGACTTTCCCTATATCAAGCTCGATGGAATTGTTGGCTGTTATGGTCTCGACAAGGCCTTTTGACATAACTCTCGAAAATATCAGGATACCGTCTTTTGTAAGCTTAACGAGCACGGGCTCCCTTACTTTTATCACCAGGCTTAGCGGGGTCGATTTCGGAATAATATCCTTTGATTCCGAATCTGTTTTGGGGGCAGGTTTTTTCTTCTGTACGGATTTTACCGGTTTTTGTATTTTTTTCTTGGATGCCACAACCTCGGCAACCTGTTTCTGCTGCCGCGTTAATTTCGCTTTGTTAAAAGCCGTTATCACCTTACCGCCGATAATGATCGCGAGAAGAAGCGCTGCTATGCTAAGTATGGCTATCCCCGTAAAATAAAGGGCCTTGGGGCCTATCTTCGTCTCCGCCGGTAAAGGACTTTCATGGGCAGGCGCGCCTAAAGATACCGGTTCGGCGCGCGGCGGAAAATATTCTTTGAGTATTTCATTTGTCGGTAAGTTAAGTACCTGGGTATATTTTTTCAGGAAGCTTCTTACATATGTGTCGGTAAGTATTTCACTGGCCCTGCCCTCTTCGAGCGCTATCAGGACCGTGGAGTGTATCTTGGTCTGTTTTTGCACCTGCTCTATGGTAAGAGGCTTCTTCTCCCTCGCCTCTTTGAGCCTTCTGCCTATAGATACAGCTGCCGGCCGCGGTTCCCTTTTATTATTCTCCACTTTTAGCTCTATATTCTTCCAAGCTTACAAGAATATCCCTGGGCTTGGAGCCCTGGAACTGTCCGACTATGCCTTCGGCCTCCATAGTATCTATAATCCTCGCGGCCCTGGCATATCCTAAGCCCAGCCTGCGCTGCAGCATCGAGACCGACGCCTGACGGGTCTCGAGTATCATCTTCACCGCCTCTTCGTAAAGCTCGTCCTTTTCAAACTTTTTGAACGTGGGTTTTTTGTGCACATCGAGTATCGCCTCAATATAATCGGGCTGCCTCTGCGATTTTATATAGTCGGTTATGCGCTCGATCTCTTTATCGGATATCAGCGAACACTGCGCCCTGGTCGGCCTTGAAGCTCCGGGTTCTACAAAAAGCATATCACCGCGGCCTAAAAGCTTATCGGCTCCGTTTATATCGAGGACTGTTCTCGAGTCAACCTTGGACGCCACTTTAAATGATATTCTCGCGGGGAAGTTTGCCTTTATGACGCCCGTTATAACATCTACCGACGGACGCTGCGTCGCAAGGACTATGTGGATGCCGACCGCTCTTGATAATTGTGCCAATCTTGTTATAGCGCTCTCTACTTCCTGCTGCGCGATCATCATAAGATCGGCAAGTTCATCTATTATGACTACTATATAGGGAAGTTTTGCGGCACCACCCTGTCCGAATTTTTCATTATAAAGAGCTATATTCCTGACAGCGGATTTCGCGAATAACTCATATCTTGAATCCATCTCGTTCACCACCCAGTCGAGAGTGCTGGCAACTTTTTTATGTTCGGTAACGACCGGCGATAATAGGTGCGGGAGATCGTTAAATACCGCAAGTTCCACCCTCTTAGGATCTATCATTATGAACTTTAGCTCATCAGGCGAGGAATTAAATAGAAGCGATATTATAAGGCTGTTTATGCACACAGTCTTGCCCGAACCTGTCGCGCCCGCTATCAAAAGATGCGGCATCGACGCCAGATCGGCTATTACAGGCGCGCCGGCGATGTCTTTGCCCAGCGCGAGCTTGAGCTTCGACTTGGAATCTCTATATTCTTTTGAATCAAGCACCTCTTTTAAATAAACGAGAGCGCTTGCTGAATTCGGAACTTCTACGCCTATGGTGCCTTTTCCCGGTATCGGAGCCACTATCCTCACACTTTGCGCTTTCATCGCGAGCGCTATATTGTCATTTAACGAGGTGATCCTATGTATCTTAACGCCCGGCGCCGGCTCAAGTTCGTACCTGGTAATTACCGGGCCCTGATTAAAGGCTACTACCTTCGCTTCAATGTCAAAATCCGCAAGCGTCTCTTCAAGTATCTTAGAATTAGCATCAAAATCATCTTTTATCTTCCTCTCTTCGATAGGGGGCGGGGAGTCCAATAGATCCAATCCCGGCACATTAAATGGCTTGGGTTCGACAAGCGTGCTATTTTTATCTTTTTCGGCTACAGGCTCTTTCTTTGTTGCTACCGGATCAGCCCGTGTAACACTGACCGGAACATTTACTCCGGGGATGGTCCTTATGTCTCTCTTTTCTCTGATAGGATCCTGTGATTTAATGACTCTCGTTGTCTGCGCAGCCTGCGGCTGAACTCTTACGGGAGCCCTATCCTTTATATTAAGCGCGAGGTCTTTCGATCTTTTGAAAAGCGCCAAGAGAAACGGTATTAACAAAAATTCTGTGGCAAGCAACACTGATAATAAAAATAGTACTATTATGACTAAGATAGACCCTACAAATCCCAGGTACTTTAAAAGAAAATCCGAGAATCCCAGGCCAACGATCCCTCCCAGCCTGAAACGCATGCTGTTCTCCGCGCCGCCGCATATGGAGAATAGCGCGCTCGACGCTAATATAAGGAAGAATGTCCCGAATATTTTAAAATATAGTTTCTGCGGCATGATCCCGGAAAATCTCGCGATCGCCCAACTGATAATAAGTATAGGTATGACATAGGCGCTCAACCCCATTATGAAGAACATGACCGCGCCCAGATAAGCTCCGAATAGCCCCGCGAAATTTTTAATCGGGTGGTTTACTTTTGAGGTAAATAATGATACGTCCGAAAAATCGAATGTCACAAAGCTTATGAATACCAGCAATGCTATAGCAAAGAGTATTATCGCCTGTATCTCATTCCATCTATTTTTATCTATCATAGCCGGTTCCTAATATAAGGTTATCATATATTAATAAAATTGCCATACCCTATTTTCCGGTATGACCGAACCCGCCGTGAGAACGCGCAGTATCATCGAGCTCTTTGGTTACTTCTATCTCGGCCTTTACGACTTCTTTTATCACCATCTGCGCTATCCTGTCACCGCGGCGTATTGTAAAAGGTTCTTTTCCGTGATTTATAACTATGATATTTACAAGACCACGATAATCCGAATCTATCGTACCCGGCGTATTCACAAGGCTTATGCCATGCTTGAGCGCAAGCCCGCTGCGAGGCCTGACCTGTGCCTCATACCCCTCGGGCATACTAATATAAATGCCAGCCGATATAAGCTTTATATCGCCTGGCATCAGAATAACATCACCGGTAACATCGGCTACCAGATCCATCCCGCTCGATCCGCTCGTCGCATATCGCGGAATAGGAAGATCTTCGCAGCCTTCCTTCTTCTTAAGAAGAATTTTTATAGTGTTCAAATTTACGAAGTAAAACTCTTATTTTTTGCGGCGAGAGTCGTCTTCTTTTTTGTCTTTATCGGCTTCCGGCTTATAGTCTGGACCTGCCTGCTTCTTGGATAAATTCAGCCTGCCCTGGTCATCTATTTCCATCAGCTTTACATCGAACTCATCGCCTAACTTCACTACATCTTCAACGCTCTTAACGAATTTATTAGCAAGTTCGGATACGTGGACTAACCCTTCTTTCCCCGGAAGAATCTCTACAAACGCCCCGAAATTCATGACCCTCTTTACTTTACCTTTATAAATCCTTCCAACTTCGGGCTCTTCCGTTATGCCTTTGATTATCGCGACAGCCATCTCTATAGATTTAGGATCTGTGCCCGCAACCTGGACTGTCCCGTCATCCTCTATATCCACGGTGGCACCTGTATCCTGGATTATCTTCTTTATTACTTTACCACCCGGCCCTATTACAGCGCCTATCTTCTCCTGGTTTATCTTCAAAACCACTATCCTGGGCGCGAACGCCGAGACATCGCCTTTGGGCTGGCCTATCACCTGCATCATCTTATCCAATATCGACAAGCGCGCTTTTCTGGCTACTTCCAGGGCCTCTTTTATAACTTCAAAGCTTATACCCTGCACCTTAAGGTCCATCTGAACAGCGGTAACACCATTTTTGGTTCCGGCAGCCTTAAAGTCCATATCGCCATAATGATCTTCTACGCCGCCTATATCTGTAAGTATTATCGTATTTTTACCTTCTTTAACGAGCCCTATCGCTATCCCGCTCACAGGGTTCGATATAGGCACACCGGCATCCATAAGAGATAATGTGCTCGCGCATACCGTTGCCATACTCGATGAGCCATTCGACTCCAGTATATCGGAGACAATGCGCACGGTGTAGGGGAACTTCTCCTTGCTCGGCATTACAGCCTTTAATGCTCTTTCAGCCAACGCGCCATGGCCTATTTCGCGTCTTCCGGGGCCTCTCATGGGCCGGACTTCTCCTACGGAAAACGGCGGGAAATTATAATGAAGCATAAAACTCTTCTGCGTCTCGCCCTCAAGCGCGTCTATTGTCTGTTCATCGGCGCTGGTTCCCAACGTGGTCACTGAAAGGCTCTGCGTCTGGCCGCGCGTAAATAATCCCGAACCGTGAGTCCGCGGCAGTACGCCTACTTCGCAAGTTATCTGGCGTATCTCGTCGAATTTCCTTCCGTCAACACGCATCTTCTTCTCTATTATGAATTTTCGAACCTCTTCTTCTTCCGCCTCATACAACGCGAACTTAACGTCTTTTTCAGAGTAGCCGGAATCTTCTGTGGCAAATTTTTCAACCAGGTCCTTACCAAGTTTGTCCATGGCCTCTTCGCGTTGTTCTTTTGTATTGAGCCTGTTTATCTCATCGAGCCTGGAAACCGAGGCCTCTCTTACCTTTTTAAGCAACTCTTCATCGGTTCTGTGAAAAAGTATCTCTCTTTTGGGTTTTCCGCACTTTTTAGCCATCTCTTCCTGTAGATCTATAAGAACCTGCATTTGGCTGTGGCCGAATTTTATCGCTTCCAAAATGGTCTCTTCCGGTAATTCACTGCTGCCGGACTCTACCATCAACACGCTCGTCCTGTTGCCCGCGACCACCAGGTCAATATCGCTTACCGTAAGGTCTTTAAAAGTAGGGTTGATAACAAATTTCCCGTCTACCCTGCCTACCCTGACCGCTGCTATAGGGCCGGCGAATGGTATATCGGATATGGTAAGAGCCGCGGACGCGCCCAGCATGGCCAGAACATCGGAGTCATTCTCACTGTCGCTGGATATAACCCACGCTACTATCTGCATATCATTGATAAAACCTTTTGCGAACAACGGCCTGATGGGCCTGTCTATCAAACGCGCTGTAAGTATCTCTTTTTCCGAAGGACGGCCTTCACGCTTGAAGAATCCGCCGGGTATTTTGCCGGCTGCGTAGGTCTTTTCCTGATATTCACAAGTCAGGGGGAAAAAATCGAGCCCCTCTCTCACTTCTTTTGAACATACTGCGGCGACCAACACAACGGTTCCGCCAAGCTGCACGGTCACTGCGCCGTCCGCCTGTTTCGCCATCCTGCCGGTTTCGATAATTATACTCTGGCTACCTAAACTCTTTTCGAATTTTTGCATTCTATATCATCCTTTGCGTTTTTATGTGGGAGGTCTTCATAGGTAAAACGGTATAAAGAGAACCTCTAGAAAAACTACTTTCTCAGATCCAGCTTCTTTATTATATCCTGATAGTCCTTAGGGCTTTTTCTCTTTAAGTATTCAAGAAGCCTGCGACGGACACTAACCATGCGCAGAAGCCCCTGTCTCGAATGATGATCCTTCTTGTGCGCTTTAAAATGGCCGGAAAGCGAGTTTATACGCTCTGTAAGAAGAGCGATTTGGACGTTAGGCGAACCGGTATCTTTTTCGTGAACCTTGTAACCGCCTATCAGCTCCTGTTTCTTAATCTTTGCTAAAGTCATTTTCTACCTTTCTTATTAGTTTTGACATAGTATCACAATTATTATCCTTTGTAAAGTAATTTTTCTGCTTTAGACGCGTCTTTCTTTATCTGCTCAATCAAACTATCTATTGTGTTAAATTTCTTTTCATCCCTTATCTTCCGGATAAATATCACTTCGAGATCCTTGCCATATATCTTCCCATGAAAATCAAATATATGCACCTCTATAGAGGTCTCTTTGTCATGGCCATGGTTATAGAAAGTGGGCCGGACACCGATATTCACTACCCCTTTATACTCTTTTTCTTTATGCACCACCTTAACCGCATATACACCGCTTGGAGGGATCGCTTCATGATGCGGGTTCAGATTTGCAGTAGGATACCCAAGTGTGCGGGCTAATTTCGTCCCGCTGACCACTGTTCCAAGTATCGAGAATGGCCTGCCAAGAAGCGACGAGGCCTTATCGATCTCGCCTTCTATTATAAGGCGTCTTATTATGGTGGAGCTCACCACATGAGAATTTTTCTTCACAGGGCGGACAATCTCTGTTTTGACAGAATATTTTGAAGCTATCTCGGCTAACATCCTTATCCCTGCCAGCGCCCCCTTGCCAAAGCAAAAGTCCTCACCCACTATTATTTCTCTGGCGTTCAGCTCTCCTATCAAAATATCCTCAATAAATCTCTGCGCGGGAAGATTGGCCATCCTATTACTGAATTTCATTACGATAACTTCGTCTATACCGAGCCTTTTAATCAGCTCCACTCTATGCTTTAACGATATGAGGCTCGGCACAAAATGGCTCGGGTTCAAAACTTTCATCGGGTGGGGATCGAATGTAACGACTATGCTCTTTAGCCCCGATGCTTTGGCCCGGGCAACAACCTGTTTTATAACAGCCTTATGTCCAATATGGACTCCGTCGAATACGCCGACCGTTACCACAGAATTCTTTATCTTCATAATGCCTTTAATCTGCTCCCCAGAGCCTGCGCGTCAATACCTTTAAGCTCTTCGATCGAGATTGCGTCATCCATATTAATGCCGCCCGAGCCCGTGCGGTGTAATTTCGACATATACGCGCCGCATCCCAATACGGCCCCTATATCCATACACAGCTGTCTTATGTAGGTTCCCTTGGAACAATTTACTTTGAAGGATATTTCCGGCAGATTTATCCGGGTTATCTTCAACGAATGGATGACTATTTTTTTTGGCTCCAGTTTTATCTCTATACCCTTCCTTGCCAACTCGTATAATTTTTTTCCTTTGAACTTTTTTGCCGAATATGAAGGCACTGCCTGCTCTATCGGGCCTAAGAACTTATTAAAAGCGCCTTCTATATCTTCAACCGCGGCATTATTAAAGGCGGCGGACGGAATAATCTTGCCCCACGCGTCACCTGTGTCCGACGTCGCGCCAAGCGTCATCGTCGCGTCATATTCTTTATCGCCGTTGAGAAATCTATTTGAATGCTTGGTGTAATTGCCTATCAAAATTATCAGCAGCCCCGTAGCCATAGGGTCGAGTGTCCCGGCGTGGCCGACTTTTTTTATACTGAATCTCTTGCGGATAAAATCAACTACGTCATGACTTGTAAGGCCTTGAGGCTTATCGACTATTAATATTCCATCCATGCTAATGTCTCATCGCTTTCTCGACTTGGGCCAGCACTTTCTTTTTAGCCTCTTCGAGACTGCCCATAACGATGCAGCCGGACGCCTTTGTGTGCCCGCCGCCGCCGAATGCGGAAGCTATCTTGTTAACATCGATGGTCTCGCCATTGCCTTTGGAGCGGAAGCTTATATTTATTTTGCTCCTGTCTTTCAGGTCTTCCTTGAAAAGCACCGCTACCTTTACCTTATCGATAGATCTGGCGTAATTTATCAAGCCTTCCGATTTGGCCAAGTCCGCGCCGCTTTTATCGAGCATCTCTTTTGTGACTTCCATATAGGCTACTGTGCCGTCTTTATTGACTCTAAGAGTGCCCAGCGCAAGCGCAAGCAATCTCATGTCTTCCATAGACCTGCGCTCATAAACACTTTCTGAAACGAGCGCGGGATCGAGCCCGTACCCTAAAAGCTCTCCGGCTATCTCATGCGTCGCGCTCGATGTATTGTCGTAGTTAAAAGAACCCGTATCGGTCAATATAGCTATATAAAGCGAAATCGCTACCTCTTTTGTAAGTTTAACACCGGCTTCCCTGTACAATCTGAATACCATCTCGCCCGCAGAGCTCGCAAGTGGGTCCACCCAATTAATATCTCCGAATTTTTCGTTAGATATATGGTGATCCACATTTATTATAAGCTTCGCCTTTTCTTTAATCAGGTCGCCGACCTTACCCGTCCTTTTGAGTGTTGGACAATCGAGCACCACCGCAACGTCAAAATCTTTGACTGCGCCGATGTCATTGGAAACTTCTTGGGCCTTCGGTAAAAATCTGTAGTGTTCAGGAACGACATCGTTATCCAGGATATACGCGGATTTGCCCATTCCGATAAGAAGTTCTTTCATAGCAAGCTGGCTGCCCAAAGCATCGCCCTCGAGATTCACGTGAGCCGTTATAAGGAATTTATTATTCTTCTTTATCGCTTCTATCACTTCCTTCATTGCGATTGCCTTTCTTCTCTTTTTTAATTCTGTCTAACAGGTCATATATCTCTTTTGTATGCTCCAAAGATTCATCTATCCTGAATGATATGTCAGGCACTAATCTTAATTTTACCCTATCAGCTATCTGCCCCCTGATGAATCCTTTCGCGCTATTAAGCCCTTTTAACGCAAGCTCTTTGTGTTTTTTCTCTCCGAACACACTGAAATATACTTTGGCGTATCTTAAGTCATCTGTAACCTCAACCTTTGTTATCGTAATAAAACCTATCCTGGGATCCTTTATCTGGTCTATAACGATTTTACTTATCTCCTGGCGCAGGGCCTCCTGCACTCTTTCCGGTCTTTGTTTTGACATCTTATTTACAATCTCCTCTTTACCAGTTTTTTGGCATATTCCAATTCTTCATCTTTCGACTTCAATGCCCCGTCCAGCTTCCTATACAGTATCTTCTCTATTATTTTGGCAAAATGCGGCCCGGCCTTTACTCCCAGTTCTTTTATGTCGTCCCCTCGCACCGATGGGCGCATGCCATTATACTTATGAAAAAATTCCATTATCCGGCCCCTGCCTATATCCGAGTCCGAAGCTGCCATAAGAAGCAATGTTACCTCATGCGACAATGGTTCTAACAGATGATAAATTTTACTCGGAAGAATTTTGCGTTTTGAGTTAAGCGTCTTGAGGATCTTCCGGCCGTCTTTCCTATAGGACATTATTCTCATGCGTTCTCCGCGCTTAAACTCAAACTTATTGCAAAAATATAGCGTGCCATCATAACTAACATCATCGAATAACGCCATAAGATATACCAGCCATTTCTCTATCGATCTTTTTCTGGGGCTATTATCCTGATACCACTGACAGGCTTTATCTATTGAGCGCATAAATTCATGAAGCCTCTTATTGAGCTTCAAATACGGATGTATTATCTTAAGCGCCTTGAAAGAGTCCATCCTCCTAATAGCATCGAAAGGCGCTTTTTCTTTTAAGACCAGCATTATTTCATCGCGCAGTCTTGGCTCCTCGACTCTCTTATATATCTCTTTTTCTATAGACTTGTGTATAAGATTTGCTGTGTGCGTATCTATCGTAAACTTAAGCCTTTGTTCGAGCCTTATCGCGCGCAATATTCTTGTCGGATCATCTATGAAGGACTTGTCATGCAGCGCCTTTATGGATTTGCGCGAAATATCCCCGGTGCCGTCGAAAAAATCTATCAGCTGGCCGAATTCATGGTCATTCAGGCTTATCGCCATCGCGTTTACGGTAAAATCACGCCTTATAAGATCGTCCCTTAAAGAACTGAATTCGACTGTCGGCAATGCCGCGGGCAGAGCATAAGTCTCTTTTCTCGCGGTCGCAAAATCTATCTTAACATACTCCGGAGTCGTAACGGTACAGGTACCAAATCTTTTATGAGAAACTATTATTCCGTGAAGGTCATGCGCCAATTTTTCGCCGAAAGCTATAGCGTCGCCCTCTACCACTATATCTATATCGAGATTTTCGACGCATAACAATAGGTCCCTGACTGTGCCGCCGATAAGATACACCCTGTGCCCCATAGACTTGCTCAAAGCGCCTATCCTTCTTAATAACATCATAGTCGCCTCGCTAAAACACACCTGCATCTTCTCTGTCATATTTTTCATATGGCTTCCTTTTTTTAAGGCCTCGGATGGAACTGTTTATGTATAGACTTCAACCTTTCCTTATTTATATGGGTATAGATCTGCGTCGTCGCTATATCGGAGTGGCCCAGCATCTCCTGGACGACCCTTAGGTCAGCGCCGCGCTCGAGTAAATGCGTAGCGAAGCTATGCCTTAAGGTATGAGGCGCTATCTCTTTCTTTATTTTCGCCTTCTTCGCGTATTTTTTCATCATCTTCCAGAATGACTGCCTTGACACTCTCTTGCCGAGCCTGCTTAAAAATAGATGATTATCGGTTTTGTCCTTTAGAAGAGACGGTCTGACCTTTTCAAGGTAACGTGAAATAGAATTCTTGGCCTGCGAGCCTATGGGCACCATCCTCTCCTTATCGCCCTTGCCTCTGCACTTTATAAACCCCATCTCAAGGTTAATAGTGCTTGTGGGAAGGTCGACCATTTCGGAGACTCTCATACCTGTCGCGTACATAAGTTCAAGCGCAGCCTTATCCCTTATGCCCATCCAGTCTCTGAGATCAGGCGCGGCCAATAGTCTCTCCACCTCCGATATATTCAACACGTTGGGAAGCGGCCGTATCAATTTTGGCGACTCGAGCACTCCCGCTACATTGTCTTTTATAAAATGTTCCTGCGCTAAAAATTTATAAAACATCTTTATCGCGACTAAAGCTCGCGATACGGAATTTCCTGACAGCCCCTTATCTTTCAAATGCAGCAGATAATTTGTTATATTATCCCTCTTTATATTTTCAATGCTGTTAAGCCCTTTAGAGTCAAAATAACCCGAAAAGGAAGCAAGGTCGGTCCTGTAAGAAGCTATGGTATTCTTACTTAAGCCTCTCTCAACCGATAAATAGTTAATGAACTCGCTTAATAGTTCTTTCATATTCAGCTTTCAGCTTTATACAAAAAACGGATTCGTCCTCTTTTCCTCGCCTATAGTTGACTTAGGTCCATGGCCCGGATATACGACAACATCGTCATCCAATACAAATAGCTTCTCTTTTATTGACTTGAGTATTAACTCCTCGCTGCCTTCCGGCAGGTCCGTCCTGCCTATTGCTCCGGCAAATAAAGTATCACCGGTAAATACCACGCCGTCTAATTTTATAGAGATACCTCCCGGAGTGTGACCGGGCGTATGAAGGATCTCAAGTTTAAGATTATCCAGTGAAATTTTTTCACCGTCTTCCAGCAGCTTTGTCGCCTTAGGGGACTTAAAGAAGAAACCGAACATGCCGGATAAATTTTTATTTGGATCGATCAAAAAATCTTTTTCCAGCCTGTGCACATATACCGGAATATCAAAATAGCCATTGCCCAATATATGATCGCCATGGCCGTGAGTATTAATAATGAATTTCGGGCTCAAGCCTCTCTTCTTCAGCGCATCCTTTATGCGATCCGGCTCGCCGCCCGGATCTATCAAAAAAGCGTTATTTGTAACATTGTCCGCCACTATGTAACAGTTGGCGCCCATCGGCCCGACTTCAAGCTTTTGAACCGTAAAATTATACACCTTCGATTTCTTTCGTTTCCGGCAGATCCTCTTCTTCTTCGAAGGACTTCTTCATAAACTTCTGGATCTTGCGATAATAGAATTCGCTTCTTAAAAATCTCTCTTCCCTGTCCACCGTGCTGCGCACATAATCCTTATTGGCATGGCTCAAGTCCGATCTCTTTAATATGTCCCTGACTTCTATGATACGATCTATATGCTTATCCAGCTCGTTGGCCTTGTCCGGGATAAGGCAGTATTGCATATCCTGTATCTGGGATAATGCCTCTTCGGCGCACCTTAAATCTTTTTTATTGTTCTGCCCAAGATCATCCGATAATTCCGACAGCCAGTTTATAGCATAATTATAGTGCTTGCTATACAGCGCTTCCGTGGGCTCTTTAGTGTATTTTTTGTCTTGCCATATACGCGGTTTTTTTGCCACGTCCTTTTTCTTCCTGATAAATTTTTTGCGCCATGCGTCAGTGCATCCGGCAGTATTGATTAAAATGGCAAATATTATAAATATAGAAAGAAACTTACGCATTAAATCACCTCACAAGTTTTTTAAATTCTTCTTCATCTATTATTTTTACGCCCAACGCTCTTGCCTTATCAAGCTTCGAGCCGGCAGCGGTGCCCGCGACAAGAAAATCCGTAGACTTACTGACACTGGAAGACGGATTTCCTCCCAGCTTGCGCACCAGATCTTCCGCCTGGCTGCGGCTAAAATTTTTCAATGTACCCGTAATGACTATGGTCTTGCCTTCGAGCTTCCCTCCCTTTTCTTTTAACACACCGGCTGTCATCTTGAGCCCGGATTCGGCAAGTTTTTTAAGTATCCTAAGATTCTCTTTATTAGCAAAAAAATTGTTTACGGATTCCGCCATCACAGGCCCTATCTCATGCACTCCTACAAGATCGTCCACCGATGAGCTGGATAGCTTTTCGATGGAGCCGAAGCTGTTCGCGAGAAGCCACGCGGCATGTTCCCCCACGTGCCTTATTCCAAGAGCGAATATGAGCCTGTTGAGATTGTTAGACTTGCTCTTTTCTATCGCGCTTATAAGATTTGCCCCGCTCTTATCGGCCATTCTCTCCAGGCCCTTTATATCATCCAATTTAAGGCCGTATATATCACCATAATCCCTGACCAGCGACTTATCAACGAGCTGGTTTACAATGGCTTCGCCCATCCCATCGATATCCATAGCATTTCTTGAGGCAAAATGAAGGATCCTTTCCTTCATCTGGGCCGGACAACCTGCGTTTTCACATCGTAAGGCCACTTCGTCCTCTACGCGGTGGAGCTTAGAGCCGCATGCCGGACAGGAAATAGGCAGATTAAGTGATCTTTCTTTGCCCGTCCTCTTCTCTTTGGCAACGCTAAGCACCTTAGGTATTATCTCCCCTGATTTTTCAACATAAACTTTGTCGCCTATCTTCACATCGAGTCTTTCTATCTCATCAAAATTATGCAAAGTAGCCCTCGATACCGTAGTCCCCGACAAATGCACAGGTTTTAATATAGCCACAGGCGTTATGGCTCCTGTCCTGCCCACCTGGATTATTATATCATTCACCATAGTAAGAGCTTTTTCAGCCGGAAATTTATACGCGATCTCCCATCTCGGGCTCTTTGAGGTGACGCCAAGTGAATCTCTTTGACCGCGGTCGTTTATCTTGACCACCATACCGTCAATATTAAAATCGAGCCCTTCCCTCTTTTTCTCCCATAAGTTGCAGTACTCGATCACTTCTTCTATATTTTTACATAGTTTAAAGTGCGGATTAACCCTGAAACCGGCGTCCTTAAGATAACTAAATACTTCTTCGTGCGTCTTAAGATTTACTCCTTCACAATAACCTATCCCCCAGATATATACATTTAAATAGCGTTTGGCGACTATGTTGGGGTCGAGCAATTTTAATGAACCGGCCGCGGCATTTCTGGGGTTCGCGAATAGCTCTTCGCCGCGGGCTTCTTTTTCCCTATTTATCCGTTCCAAATCTTTTTTTGTCATATAGACTTCACCGCGCACCTCAATAACTTTTGGGACCTTTTTCACATTTTTGGCAAATGAAAGAGGGATAGACCGTATCGTCTTTAAATTATTTGAAACATCGTCACCCTCAACGCCGTCGCCTCTGGTCGCGCCCCTGGCCCAGACGCCGTTCTCATATACCAATGATATGCTGACACCGTCAAATTTCAGCTCCGCGACATATTCATACTTCTCACCTTTGAGATTTTTTTTGATACGCTCGTCGAATTGGCGGAGTTCTTGCGCAGAATAGGTATTATCCATGCTCAGCATAGGCACAATATGCTTTACTACAGGGAAGGACCCTGTGGCCTTGCCTCCGACACGCTGGGTCGGGGAATCAGCGGTAATAAGTTCGGGATTGGCGTCTTCTAAGTCTTTAAGCTCTCTATAGAGCCTGTCATATTCGATATCGGAGATCTCGGGATGGCTCTGAACATAATAAAGGTTGTCGTGGCGCTTTATTACATCTTTAAGTTTCGCTATACGATTTTTTATGTCTAATAGCCGGCTCATCTGCCCTCGGACAATCTGTAAGCAAGATTTGGCGGCATGCCCGCCTTTAATATCTTATCCTGCGCTTTCTTTATATCGTATTCGACTCTTTTGATTTCAACTGTCGACTCCTCATCATCATAGACAGCAAATGATGCCCTTGGATCCCCATCGCGTGGCTGGCCTATGCTGCCTGCGTTTATAATATATTTGCGTTCGGAATCTATCTTTATATCCATCCTCTCTATGCATTCAACCTTAGTATGATCAGACGCGAATATAGCCGGCACGTGAGAATGGCCGACAAAACACAATGGACTCTTCAACTGGCTAAGCGCGACATAAGCATCCTCGGTATCAATTATGTAGTAAAATTCTTCCGGCATATTGAGCGTACCATGGACCAGCGTCATTTTCTCATCTTCATAAACAAGAGGAAGAGATTTAAAATATTCTATTTCGTCGCTGCTAACGGATTTTTTTGTCCATAATATAGCGGCCTGGGCAAATTCATTAAAATATGATAATTCCGTCTTGCCTAATACGCCCCATTCGTGGTTACCGGCTACGGAAACTATAGGACTTAGGCTCTTTAGCAGCTTTACACACTCTTTAGGGTTCGCGCCGTAACCTACCACATCGCCTACGAATAGATAACTGTCAATTCTCTCTTCGGATAAAGCGTTTAATACGGACTCAAACGCCTCGAGGTTGCCGTGTACATCTGAAATTATCGCGTAGCGCATGATTTTAAAACCTTATATCGAAATAATCGAACTCTTTAGTGGCGTTACCCCACTCTATATCCTTATCGCTGATATATGCGCTGAATATTTTATCTATCTTCTGTAAAAATTCGCTCAACGACGCCTCGCTGCCCTCACACACTATCTCTACCCGTCCATCCCTAATGTTCTTGACCCATCCGGTGAGATTCAATGAAGTGGCGGTGCGTTCGGCCATATAGCGGAAACCAACGCCCTGAACAGAACCCGAATAATATGCGTGAATACGCTTATTCATATAAAGTGAAGAATGGTCGGGGCGGACGGATTTGAACCGTCGACCTCTTGGTCCCGAACCAAGCGCGCTAGCCAGCTGCGCTACGCCCCGACTGACCAAGTTAACATAATATTGTAACACAAGAGGATTTTGTGGGCAAATATTTTATGGGGATCTAAACACACACCGGGGGTGTAATTTTACAACCCCCGGAGTGGAAAGGCTCGCTGGTTAGAAGTTACTGCTTTCGAGGAAATATTCCGGATCTCGCAGGATCGCCTTGTAGTCCTTTGGAAGAGGCAGCATGAAAGTTACCGCCTCGTATGCCCCCACGCATGCCCTGCCGATGGCCCATCCTAAGCCCCTAAGAACGCCGACGGTGCCCGCCGCAAATGGGCCGTCTGAATTATTCGTTCTTGAAATCTGCTCAGGCACTTCCAACGGAAAGGTAATCATATTCGCTAAACCTCTCCCTAATTTTGTCGTTGGGGTGTCGCAAAATGCGGGCGCTGCCATGTTTATGACTAATAATGATACCAGCGCAACAAATAATACTCTCTTCACCATCACTAACCTCCTTGTATGAGTAGAATATATCATGAAACTCACGCTTTTTCAAATTTATTATTGTTAGCCACGTATTTACCGATAATATCAAATTCTATATTGATCTCATCGCCTATTCTTTTGGCGCCTAACGTCGTTATCTTTAATGTATGCGGAATAATATAGACGGTGACGCTATTTTTCAGCACTTTGCCTATGGTCAAACTTATCCCATCAAGCGCTATCGACCCCTTATCCACAACCAGATAGCTATATTCTTCCGGGAATGTTACATCTATAGATACTTCGCCTGACGCGCGCCTTACATCTTTTACTCTGCCCACACAATCTATGTGGCCCGTAACAAAATGTCCGCCGATAGAGCCGCCGGCTTTAAGAGCGTCTTCCAGATTCACAAGGTCCTGCGGCTTAAGCTTCCCCAAAGTTGTCTTTCGCATAGTTTCGGCCATGACGTCGAACTTGATAATATTCTTATCTTTTTCGGTAAGAGTAAGGCATGCTCCGTTGACCGAAACGCTGTCGCCTATTATAAGGCCGGAAGCGATATCCTTTGCCTCAATGGATAGTTTATAAATATTGCCCAACCCCGATATACCGCGAAGAGAGCCTAATTCTTTTATTATACCTGTAAACATTATTTCTCGGCCTCGATCAAGATATCTTTTTCAAAACGTTTTATCTTTGTTATTTTAAAATTTTGCGCTTCCTTAATTTTTGCCGCGCCTTCCCCCTCAACGGCTGTTATGGCCTGCCTGCCGCCGATGATCTTGCCGGACACAAATATAAGCATCTTGTCAACCAAACCCTTTTCTATAAGGCCGGATATAAGCTCTCCGCCGCCTTCTACAAGAATATGCATAATACCTTTTTTAGCCAGTGCTTTAAGTAATCTTTCCAGGTCCGCGCGTTTATTGTATCCTAATATTGATGATGCGAGTATTACCGGAGACCTGCGCGAGGTGGAAAATATGTCGGCGCTTGCGGGAATCTTTGAACGGCCGTCCACGATAATCCTTGCGGGCTGCCTGCCCTTAGACGTCCTGCTTAAAAGAATAGGGTTATCTTTTATTACCGTATTAGCGCCCACCATCACGGCATCCGCGTTTGCGCGCAATTTCTGCACATAATCTCTTGAATCTTCCGATGATATCCACTTTGAGTCTCCGCTCTTAGTAGCTATCTTCCCGTCAAGGCTCTGCGCCACTTTAACTACCACATACGGCAACTTCTTTGTTATAAACTTTATATATGGCTTATTTATATATTCCGCTTCTTCGCGAAGAACACCGCACGATATACCGATTCCGTATTTTTTTAACTTCTTAATGCCCTTCCCATTGTTAAGAGGGTTTGGGTCCTTCATTCCTATAACAACTTTTTTTATACCGCTTTCTATTATTGCCTCGGTGCATGGGCCCGTTCTGCCGAAATGATCACACGGCTCTAAAGTCACATATAAAGTCGAGCCCTTAGCTTTTGTCCCGGCCTGTCTTAGCGCATTGATCTCGGCATGCGGCAAACCGCACTTTTTGTGATAACCCTTGCCTATAATTCTACTATTTTTGACTATCACAGCACCCACAATTGGATTAGGGCTCGTTCTACCTTCGGCCTTTTTAGCTAATTTTATCGCGAGGCGTATATATTTCTCATGAATATTCATATTGTAATTTGTGACTTAACCTGCGTTTTCTTGCTTTATTTTAGTTGCTTCAGCTTTAAGCTTTTCCACTAACTCATATGGTACCCTTATCGTCCCCATAAGGATCCTGCCCTTCCCAAGGCCGTGGCAATCGGAACCTCCCGTCATTACCAGTCCAAGCCTTCTGGACATCTCTTCATACCGCTTTGAAACATTAGGTTTATGGTCGGTATGATAAACCTCTATGCCTTTCAGGCCATATCCGACAAACTCTTCTATATACTCATCATGCCCCATAAGATCTGGATGAGCGATAACGGGCACTCCTCCGGCTTTAAGTATTATCTGTATCGCCTCTTCGGGCGAAAATTTCGTATACGGCACATAACAAGGCTTTAAAAATCCTATATATTTCTCGAACACGTCCCTCATGCTCTTTACTCTGCCTGAATTGAGCATGGCTTGAGCTATATGCAGCCGTCCGACAGAAGCATTGTTGCCGGCAAGTCTGAATACTTCTTGCGCGTCTATCGTTATGTCGCAAGCTTTCAGCTTATCCATGATCTTATATACCCGCTCTACTCTCGACCGTTGTATCTCTTTAAGTTTTTTACAAAACCACTCCGCCTGCCAGTTAATAAAAAGCCCCAGGATATGTATTTCGGCGTCCACCTTTTCAGCGGACATCTCTATACCCGGGATTATCTCGAGGCCGACTTCTGAAGCAAGCTCCATGCATGGCCCTATACCATCAACCGAGTCATGATCACATATGGCGATTGCGGCAAGGCCTTTATCTACCGCGCACTTTACTACTTGCTCCGGTGAAAATGTGGAATCTGAATAAGAGGTGTGAACATGCAGATCGGCATATTTGGTCATTTAGTCTTCTTGCTTTCAGTCTTATTTATCTTATCGAGCACACCGTTAACGAACTTGCCGGAATCATTGCCGCCGAATTTCTTCGCGATATCTATGGCTTCATTTATAGATACTTTGGGCGGAATATCATCCATAAAGAGAAGTTCGTAAGCGGCAAACCTAAGCACATTTCTGTCGATAACAGCCATGCGCTCAAGCTGCCAATTTGTAGCGTGCTTAGAAATAAGAGAGTTTATCTCTTTCATCTTGTCCGCCGTCCCGAGGACAAGCTCATTGGTAAAAGTCTTGACCTGATCTGAAGACTCATCGCTTCCTTCCCAGAATCGCTCTATGCACTCTTTCGGATCGTCCTTCGTAATATCCACGGCATACAGTATCTGCAGCGCGTACTCCCTTGCCTTAGTTCTCTTACGCATCTAGTCTCCTTATAAATTTTACTGAGAAAAATTTTATATCTTTGCCGCCAGGTTCGCCATTTCGATAGCGGAAAGAGCCGCGTCGCGGCCCTTATTACCGTCCTTCGTGCCGGCTCTTTCTATGGCCTGTTCAAGCGTGTCGGCTGTTATTATACCAAATATACATGGTATAGAGCTATCTAACGATATCTTTGCTACACCCTTCGCCGCTTCGCTCGCCACAAACTCAAAATGAGGTGTTGATCCCCTTATTACCGTGCCAAGACATATCACGGCGTCATATTTTTTTGACTTCGCCATCTTCTGCGCGACTACCGGGATCTCGAACGCGCCCGGCACCCATACCGCATCAATCGAGCTCTCCTGCGCGCCATGCCTGGTCAACGTATCGATACAGCCTTCCAATAAGCTCGAAGATATAAATTCGTTGAACCGCGAAATCACTATCCCGAACTTCTTCCCTTTTGCAACTAAATCAGCCTTTATAAAATTTGCCATTTTCCCCTCCTGTTTATACTACGATTTTATGCCCCAACTTTTCTTTTTTCGTCTTTAAATACTTCTTATTGCTCTTGGAAGGCCGCACGATCAACGGCACTCTTTCCGTAACTTCAAGGCCGTACCCCTCAAGCCCCACTACCTTCTTAGGATTGTTGGTCAACAGCCGTATCTTGCTTAATCCCAGATCGGCGAGTATCTGGGCGCCGATTCCATAATCTCTAAGATCCGCTTTAAAACCTAAGGCCTCATTTGCCTCAACCGTATCCAGGCCTTCATCCTGTAATTGATATGCTTTCAACTTATTGGCAAGGCCTATACCGCGGCCTTCCTGCCTCATATAAAGAACTACACCGCTGCCCTCTTTATTTATGGCTTTCATTGCAAGTTTTAACTGTTCGCCGCAATCGCATCTTTTCGAGCCGAACACATCTCCGGTGAGACATTCCGAATGTACGCGGACCAAAGAACCGCTCTTCTTTGGTTTTCCCTTGATAAGCGCGATATGATGATATTTATCTACAAAAGACTCATAAACAAGCACCTTGAAATCACCGAAGTCCGTAGGTATGACGGTTTCGGCTATTTTCTTAATTAATTTTTCAGATCTTCTTCTATATTCTATCAGGTTGGCTATCGAGCAAATTTTCAGATTGAACTTTTTTGAGAATTGCATGAGGTCATCGAGCCTGGCCATGCTGCCGTCTTCCTTCATTATCTCGCAGATAACG
Organism: Candidatus Omnitrophota bacterium; assembly: GCA_030695905.1. Classification (NCBI taxonomy): domain Bacteria; kingdom Pseudomonadati; phylum Candidatus Omnitrophota; species Candidatus Omnitrophota bacterium. The sequence goes on from JAUYOL010000026.1 coordinate 22,557, forward strand.
CCTACAGGGTGCAGATTGGCAAGCCTTAAAAGATCTACGCAGGACTCTGTATGGCCCGCCCTCACCAGAACGCCTCCATCGTTTGCCCTCAATGGAAAGACGTGTCCCGGCCTAACCAGGTCTTCGGGTTTTGCGCCGGGATTTGAAAGTATCTTTATCGTACGCGCCCGGTCGTGAGCGGATATACCGGTAGTTACGCCTTCTTTGGCATCGCAGGATATCGCCCACCCCGTCTTGTATGGATCGCGGGCATTTATCGCCATAGGATGCAGGTCGAGAGCGTCTAAACGTGAACCTTCCATAGGGACGCATATGAGGCCGCGGCCATGCGTTGCCATAAAATTAATATCAGATGGCTTGGTATGCTCACCCGCGATTATCAGGTCACCTTCATTTTCACGGTCTTCATCGTCTATGACAATGACCTGCAGGCCTGCTTTCAAATCTTCCAGTATTTCAGGAATCGTATTTAATTTCATAAAAAAACCCCAAGGTATTCCTCGGGGTACAATATATTATATGACTTAAAGACTATCTCTTTAAGCATCTTCTTCCATCCCGTCTATACGGTCGGCACTTGAATTTCACAAGTTCAGCGCTCTCTCTACGAGAGGCTCGCGGGCTTAATACCGCCGAATGAGGAATTTCGCCTCACCCCGAAGATGAGTTTATTATATCAAAATATACCGTCTTGTCAATATGTTTTGCCGCTGCGGCATAACCCCCGGGTCGGATTGACATACCATATCAAGTATGCTATTCTTAGTGCTATAAACGAGAAGGGACAAACTAAGAAATAATGACCGACAAAGAGAAGATGTTAAGACAGGAGTTGGAGCGCATGGAATGGGAATTTTCCATGCTGCACGAAGTTTCCAACGCGATGAGGACAACCCTTAAGTTGGACCAGATATTCTATATCATCCTTACGGCTCTGACAGCGCACGAAGGGCTGGGCTTCAACCGCGCTATGCTTTTTCTGGTAAATGAAAAAGAGAATGTGCTTGAAGGAGTAATGGGTATAGGGCCTCATTCCGGAGAAGAGGCCGGCAAGATATGGCAATCCCTATCCCAGAGAGAGATGACGCTGGATGATTTTATTTCGGCATATGCTAACTTTAAAATGGATCCTGAATCAAAATTAAACAGCATAGTGAAAGGCATGAAACTTCCCTTACGCGAAGATATGGGAGTTCTTGCGCTTACGATACTTGAGGGGATGCCTTTTGAAATAACCAACGAAGAGGCCAGAAAAAACGTCGATCCTGAAATATTAAGGATGCTTAATACGAGTTTCTTCGTGACAGTCCCTCTCAAGGCCAAAGACAGGATATTAGGCGCCATACTCGTAGACAATGTATTCAATAAAAAACCGATAACAAAGTCGGACGTGCGCATGCTTACCATGTTCGCGAACCATGCGGGACTGGCAATAGAGAATTCGCGCCTATATGAAGAGACGGTATATCTCTCGAATACGGACTGGCTTACGAAATTATGGAATTACGGAAGGTTCCAGCAGCTGCTATCTCTCGAAATAGAGAAGGCAAAGATGCGTTCGACACTCATGACCCTGGTCATGATAGACGTGGATAATTTCAAAAATTTCAACGACACTCACGGCCATTTAAAAGGAGATGAGGCCCTAAGAAACATCGCGGCCATACTTTACGGTAAATCCAGAAAATGCGATTTCGTCGTCAGATACGGCGGCGAAGAATTTGCGATAATAATGCCTGATACCTCAAAAGATAATGCAAGGCTATTTGCCGACAGGCTCAGGAGTGATATTGAAAAGTTCTACGCGGAAGATACCGCAATCTCACCCGAAAAACGCCTTACCATAAGTGCCGGCATAGCGACATACCCTGAAGACGCTGCCGCAAAAGACGAAATAATATCCTTAGCGGACGCGGCTCTCTACCGGGCAAAACGCAGCGGGAAAAACAGGATATATTTAGTTAATAGGGATATGGCCGACTAAAACATTTCAGGCGGGAACGCTCTCTTTATTATCTTCTACTTCCTGGGTAACTTTAGTTTTCGCTTTACTATCCATAAATTTTACAGATACTATCTTCGATACACCACGCTCCTGCATAGTTATACCATACATAACATCGGCAAGCTCTATTGTGCGCTTGTTGTGAGTTATAATAATAAACTGCGAAATTTTCAGGAAATCTTTTAATACGCGCGAAAATCTTTCTACGTTAGACTCGTCGAGCGGAGCGTCTATTTCGTCTAAGACACAGAATGGGCTCGGCTTTACCTTAAATATCGCAAAAAGAAGCGCGGTCGCGGTCATCGCCTTTTCCCCTCCGGAAAGAAGGCTTAGATTTTGCAATTTTTTGCCGGGCGGACGAACTATTATCTCTATACCTGATTCGAGCACATCCTGCTCATCTATCAGCACAAGCTCCGCCTGTCCACCTCCGAATAACAGCCTGAAGAAATTCTTGAACTCCACCTGTATCTTCTGGAATGTCTCTACGAATAACTCTCTTGTGGTCTTATTTATCTTCTGTATTGCCTTCATCAGCGAGTCCTTGGCGTTAACCAGGTCTTCCTGCTGATGCGTCAGGAAAGCGTGCCTCTCTTCCAATTCCTTGTGCTCATCTATAGCGACCAGGTTTACAGGGCCCATCTTATCCAGCTTCTCTTTCAACTCAGCGACTTGAGCCTTCAATGCTTCCCAGTCTATATTATCTTCCAGTTCAATATGAGTCTCTTCGAGGTCTATTTTGTACGACTGCAGCATCCTCTCCCTTAAATTTGTCTTTTTGTACGAAGCCTCGGTAAGCTTTATGTCCAGATCCCTTATCTGGTTCCTTAGTGATTCTACCGCGGTCTCTCTTTCCTTTAGCTGAAGCTCGTCAACGCTCAGCGCGTCGATCATCCCGGACTTCTCTTTCTCTACTACAAGAGATTCTTCGCTTAATATTTTTAGCTCTGCCGATATCCCTTCGTTCTGTTTCTTTAATTCCTCTATCTCTTCTCCGAGCGTACCGGCCCTTAAGGCATAGTCGCCAAGACTGGTTTCTTTGGCAAGTCTGTTTTCTTCAAGATCTTTAGTATTCAGCTCTTCCTTCTCCATCCTATTTCTCAAAGACTCTTCTTCCCTGCTCACAGACTGATTTTCTGCGACAAGAGTGGCTATCTCGAGTCCCAGCTTTTCCCGCCTGTCTCTTTTATCCGCTACAACCAGTTGTGATTCATGGATAAACTGCTCGGTATCAACTTTACCTTTCTCTATCTGGTTAAGCTCGGTGTTTAACGTCTCGCCCTTCTTCGAAAGTTCTTCTATCGTCTGACGCACTTCCTCCAGCTCCAGATCGGCTACCGACAATTCATCCTTAAGCTTATTCGCGCTTTGGGCCTGATTATCACGCCTCGATCTCATATTAGCAGCATTTATCTCTTCCGAACGGAAAACACTTTCGAGCGAGTCTATATCATTATCCAGCGCATTCGCTACCGCGATCTTTTCCTGCAGTTGTGCCTTCAACAACGAAGTATTCTCTTCAGTAGTTTTGAGTTCCGCCTTCAGGCTCTCCAGCTTATTTCTGCGGCCTATAAGAAGGGTCTCTTCGCCCTCGGAAGAGCTACCGCCCGAAAATACGCCGTTACTATACATCGAACCCGAGCGAGTGATAGCGGTAACGCCTGACAAATTCGGGCTTGCGGCAATTTCTTCGATGGAATTTATAAGATAGGCCCCCAAGAAGAAATGCTCGATTATTTCCTGATACCTCGAGTCTACCTTTACAAAACTCTTAAGCGAGATAGAATCTTTTGGGGCTTCTACAGCACTGACATCATTTAAGTTTTTTAGCCTGCGCAAAGTTTCGAGCGAGATAAAACTGGACTTGCCAAGCTTGTTGTCTTTAAGATATCCTATAGCCCTTGTTATATCGCTTTCGCTTTCCGTCACAAGAAGCTGGGCATTGTCACCCAAAAACGCGCTTACCGCTTCTTCATAACCCTTCTGAACTTTTATCATGTCAGCCATGACGCCGAGTATGCCTTTAAAAGCGCCGTCGCCCTCGTCCATCTTCAACAAAAGGCTCTTTACGCCCTGATAAAAACCTTCGTGCTTTCTTACGACATCTTCCAAAAGCTCTATTTTAGATCTCGCCGCCGCTATTTTATTATCTTCCTGAACTATCGCGCTCTCAAGCGATTCTATTTCACCGGCTATGCTTTCTTTAGTGCTTTTTTTGGATCCCAGCCCATTCTTTAACTCCGAAATTTTACGGTCGGCTTCCTCGTATTCTCTCGCGATATCCGTCAACACGGATTCTATGCCCTGGAGTTCTTTTTGTACGGTCTCCTTCTCAATTAAAAGCCTTCTTTCGCGGGCTTTTCTGTTCTGCAAGTCCGCGCCAAGTTTTATAAGTTCGTTCTTTATCTTCGTCTCTTTAGATAGATTCTCTACCGTCTGCAGCTTCGAAACCTTTATCTTGCCTTCTGTCTCTTCTATGTCCCCGGACAGCATGGATAAAAGCATATTCTTCTCTTCTATAAGTTTCTGCCTCTCAATCTTTACCACGAGCGCCTTCTCCAGCTGGGTTTTCAACGTGCCGAGCAAATTTTGCGCTTCAACGATCTTCGACTGTATTGACTCTATCTCTTTCTTTAACGCTTCCTGCGACCCGATAAGTTCTTTTATCCTCTCGCCGTTCATCTCTATGCGTTGAGAATTTATACCCAAAGAGCCGGACATCGCGGTATGCTTATTCTTTAGTTCCGATATGCGGCTGATTATTTCGTCGAGAGAGTGCCTGTATCGCGATATCTTCGACGATATCGCGCTTACCTCGGAGCCGACCTCGCGTTCACGGGTCTTTAAGTCTTCGCTTTCAACGGCAAGTGTCTTATCCTGCGTCTTAAGATTTTTGTAATCGAAGAATACGTTCTTTATCTCTATATCTTTTAATTTATCAAAGTCCTCTTTATATCTTTCGGCCTTGCGCGCCTGTCTTTCGATGGAACCTATCTGACGCTTTACTTCCAGTATAATGTCATTTATACGCAGAAGGTTCTGTTCCGTCTGTTCTAATTTTCTCAGCGCTTCTTTCTTCTTCGCCTTATATTTCGTTATACCGCTGGCTTCTTCAAAAACGAATCGCCTGTCTTCCGGCCGGGAGCTTAGGATAAGGTCCATCTTACCCTGCTCGATGATGGAATAGCTTTCGGTGCCGATACCCGTGCCCATCAAGAGTTCAGAAATATCTTTTAATCTTACAGGAGTTTTATTTAACAGATACTCCGTCTCGCCTGAGCGGAATACGCGGCGTGTGATAGTGACTTCATCGTAATCTATCGGGAGCATTCTCTTTTCGTTGGAGAATATCAGGGAGACTTCTGCGAAATTTATGGGCTCTTTGGTATCAGTGCCGTTGAAGATGACGTCCTGCATATTGGACGCGCGAAGAGATTTTGCGGATTGCTCGCCGAGGACCCAGCGTATGGAATCCGCGATATTAGATTTACCGCAGCCGTTGGGACCAACGATAGCGGTGACGCCGGGCTCAAAATTGAGCTTCGTTTTTTCAGCGAAAGACTTAAAGCCTAATAGCTCTAAGGATTTAAAATACATAAAGCCTTATATATAAAATGTATAAATTAGTGTAGTTAATATAAAAGCGTAATAAAGTATATCACAGAATTAAGTTAATGGCAAGATAGTTAGCTCAGAAAATCTTTACGGGTCCTGTCGAGGGCAAGCCTTTCGGGTGGTTCAAAAGGCTGGCTCGTACGGGGTGTACGATAGACTTGTAGTATATATGTAGTATCTTTCACGCCCCCGCTTGCTTTGTTCCGGAATCACAAAGTCAAATCAGCGGGGGCTGGTAACCCCATCCCGTAAACACTCGCCGCCTTATTGAACCCACCCTCAAGGCTTATCCCTCGCCACCCGTAAAGATTTTC
>JAUYOL010000027.1 GCA_030695905.1 Candidatus Omnitrophota bacterium
GTGTGGGGGTAGATATATAAACCTAAGCCTACGGTTATGGGAAGCACAATAAAAATGTTAGGTCTTTTGTGAAGAAGAAAAACGGTTAAAAAGGGCCGAGTTCCGCAGGCCCCCGTTTTTCGACAGAACAAAAGACCGACCTGGAACGAAGTGAAGGGTAACATTTTTCCTGCCACCTATACATGGCTATCTTACATACTTATTTAGGTGGCTTGTGCTGACCGTAACTGTAGGCTTAGGTATGGATAAGACAGGGGGAAAATTTACAAACGAATTATACTACGACTATTGAGATGTTGTTGGAGTCTGCGAGGGAGATGACTTCTGACTTATTCATGAGGAATGTCTTCTTTTCCTCAAGAGCGAGGACACTGCCTCTATTATCTATTATGGCTTTCACTGTATCCGGCCCTATTAAAGGGATGTCGAATCTCGCATCCTGGTCGGGCCGCGCCATCTTTACGACGGTAAAGGAGCCGTCTACGAGTTTTCCGGCTCTTTTAATGGTGTCGTCCGTACCCTCCGCGGCCTCAAGCGCGATGACCGTCTTGTCCCTTATGACCACGGTCTGGCCGATATCGAATCCCGCGAGCTTCGAGGCGACTTCGCGGCCGTATTCGATATCCTCTTTTTCGGATCTGGTCGGCGCGCGTTTTGTAAGCACGCCTTTCGACGGAACCAACTCTTCGAGATAAGGCGTCGGGTCTATGACCTCTATACCTACCGTCCTTATCAGATTTGCTATACCCTTCAAGATGGCATAGTCTTTTTTACCGCCGGCCTTCTTTACAACCTCTTTCGATTCCTCGTCAAATTTATCGCTATTCTTAAAGAGTATCTCTTTTTTTATCTTGCCCAAAAGCGTAACCTTATTAAGCCTTTCGGTGACAGCCAGAAGCATTGCTTTCTTCAGGTCGCCCCACTCAAACCAGTGGATCTTATCGGCATATTTTGATAACTCGTCGCTGGTCACGCCTTTTAGGCCTATGGCAATTACTGTATCGCCTTTTTTCTTGGCCGACTTTGCGAATACTATCGGAAGTTCTCCAGCGCCGGCAACTAAACCTATCCTTGCCATATTATTCGTTTGGAGTGACAAAGGCGAACATAAATTCCGCTTCCGCCACAACTTCTCCATCAACTTTTGCCACGCCGCGTGCCTTCATCATGCTCAATTTTGTCTTCAGTATATCTATCTCCATCACCAACTGATCGCCCGGCACTACGGGCTTGCGAAACTTGGCCTCGCTTATACTCATAAAGAACGCAAGCTTTCCAAGGTTATCCTTTATGTTCAAAGCGCCCACTCCACCGGTCTGCGCCATCGCTTCTATTATGAGGACTCCCGGCATAATAGGCTTGCCCGGGAAATGCCCCTGGAAGAACGGCTCATTTATCGTAACATTCTTTATGCCCACGACCTTTTGGTCGGTGCATTCGATTATCCTATCCACCAATAAAAATGGATATCTATGAGGTATTATCTTCTGTATCATGCTTACATCCAACACCTTACCTTTTATATCCAGTTCTTCGATTCCCATTTTAGTCTCCTTGTTATAACTTCTTTAATTTTTTTACAAGATCCATATTTAGCCTATGGCCGCTCTTCACCGCGACTATGTGCGTCTTTAAGTTCATACCGACAAGGCTTAAATCCCCGATTAAATCCAGTATCTTATGCCGCACGCACTCGTCGGGAAACCGTAGTCTATTCTTCATTGGGCCGGATTTGCCCATTATAAGCGTATTGTTAGAATTCGCGCCCTTCCCAAAACCCAGCATCCTTAATAGGATGGCCTCTTTTTTCATACAAAAAGTGCGGGCAGGCGCTATCTGATTTTTAAAACTATCTGCATCTATCTCGATACTAAGAAACTGCTTACCGATGCTTTTCACAGGATATGAGAGATGATATGATATCTTAAATCCATCATACGGAACTGCCTCCAATGAGGACCCGTCTCTTCCGATGCACTTTACCGCATCTTTAATAACAAGTTCTTTCGCCGGAGCGTCCTGTTCAATTATACCGGCACGCTCCAAAGCATCCACATATCCTAAAGCGCTTCCGTCCAAACCCGGCAATTCGCTTCCGTCTACTTCTATATTTATATTATTTATTCCAAGCGCAAAAACCGCCGATAAAAGGTGTTCGGTGGTCTGTATCTGGGCTAAGCCTGCCTTTAATGTCGTCCTGCGTTTCTTAAAGCTACTGTCATCCAAAGAGAGCGTATTTATGTTTATATTGGGCTTGCCCGGCAGATCTATCCTTATAAAATTTATCCCGCTATCAGCGGGAGCGCTATTAAACTTAAGGTTTGTTTTCGAGCCCGTCTGGAGCCCGATACCTTCGATCGAGACGGAAGATCGAATCGTCTTTTGCTTTGTCATGGTTCGGCTGGCTCACCATAACCCCGAGCAAAGCTGTCTATAATAAACCGGCTGCGTCGAGGGGTCACTTCTTCTCTAACTCTTTTATTTTTGCTTCCAGCTTTCTTACGCGTTCGAATAACTTCGGAAGCAAGCCCGTGCACGCTATCATGTCTCTGGCCTTATCAACTTGTCTGGCCGGATAGCCAAATAATATTGTCTTTGGCACCGGAAAAGATTTTGATATGCCTGTTTTTGCGCCGGCCATTACAAAGTCGCCTATCTTCACATGGTCCGCGACACCTACCTGGCCGCCGAATACTACATTCCTGCCCAGCGTAGAGCTTCCGGATATGCCTGACTGTGCCGCTATCAGACAGTATGGGCCTATGATAACATTGTGAGCTATCTGACAAAGGTTATCTATCTTGGAGCCTTTGCCTATTATAGTCTTATTGAACCGTGCCCTGTCTATGGTAACACAGGAACCTATCTCCACATCGTCTTCGACAACTACTATCCCAAGCTGGGGAACTTTGAAGTGCGTTCCATTCCCTTGCGTATCAAATCCAAAACCATCGCTTCCCACGACAGTGGAGGGGTGTATTATAACCCTATTGCCTATTATTATCGACTCTCTGATGGTAACATGAGGGTATAGAATACAATCCTGCCCTATCTTTGAGTTCTTACCTATATAGCAGAATGAATATATGATAGTATTGTCACCTATCGTGGCTTTGTCGGCTATAACAGCATAGGGCCCTATAGATACATTCTTGCCTAAAGAGGCGCTTTCAGATATTACAGCGGTCTTGTGGATGCCTTTGGGATGCGGGATCGATTCCGGAAGGACGAATTCTATTATCTTTGACAGGGCCACTGAAGGGTAATCGACCTTTATCATCGGCTTATTGAAGGACTTGCTCGTATTTTTCGGAACGATGACGCAGGAAGCCTTGGTTAGATCGACTAATTCCTCATCCTTGGGACCCGCTATAAAAGCAAGATCGCCTTCCTGCGCGTTCTGTATACCGTTTATGCCCTTTATCGCGATTTCGCCGTCGCCTACAAGTTCGCCGTTTACGAATTTAGCTATCTCTTTTAATGTCTTTGACATAAATAAAATATCTATTTCTTGGGTGTTCCCGCATTCAGCCTCTTAATAACTTCGGCTGTAAGGTCGAGTTCCGCCTGGCCATATAGAACAGTCTGCTTTATCAAAACGATATCATAGCCGGATTCTTTCGAATAAACGGATATAACGCCGTCTATATCTTTCTGTATTTCACCGAGCATCGTATTTCTCTGCTTTATAAGTTCGTCGCGGACTTTTCTGTCAAATTCCTGAAGGTTCTTTATTTTGTCGTCGATGACGGTCTGCTTCTCCGCTTTTGCCTTGTCCGAAAGAAGCGTCTGCTCATCTTTTAATTTGCGTATTTCATCGACAAATTTCTGCCTCTCGGCGTCTTTACCCTTTACCTGGCCTTCAAAACTCTTTTCATAATCTTTTGTCTTTGCATACTCATCCGATACCTTAGCCAGATCTACAAATCCAATCTTATACTCTTTTGCGGCCGCATTGGAACATGCGAGCCCGATAACTAAGAATGCTGTGACCGCTAAAACAACTATTTTTTTCATACAACTTCCTCCCTTTCTATATTTTTCGGTTAAAATCCCCTGCTTATACTAAAATAAAACTCGCCTGACTCCGAATCATCATTTGTATTATTCTTTACCAGCGGGTAACCCCAATCAAGCCTGAAAGGACCGACCGGAGTATTGACTCTTATACCAATACCGGCGCCGGACTTATAGCCGCCGCCCACCAGAAAATCTTTTGTATCCGCCCAAACGTTACCAAAGTCATAAAAGATAGCCCCTTTAAGTATTTTTTCATATATTGGGAACGTTATTTCGGCGTTTCCTATCAAGAGCGCGTCGCCGCCGATAGGTTCATCGGAGCCGGTATCTCTGGGGCCGACTTTTCTTTCCTTATATCCGCGTATAGTATTAGCGCCGCCGGCATAGAATCTTTCATATATAGGCACTTCGTCTGAGCTTCCATATGAGGTCGCCCAACCGGCACGGCCTTTGAATTCCAGAACAAACTTCTCAAAGAATGTATGGTAGAATGCCGCCGTAGCCGTTCCTTTTACGTAATTTTTGTCTCCGCCGAAAATACCGCCGGCGTCTTCAAGACCACCGTTTAATATATATCCGTGCCCGGGATTGTATACATTGTCCCTTGTGTCCTGCGTCAACTGCCCGGAAATAGCCGAAACATAATTAGAGCCTTCTTCATTCCTAAAAGAGCTCGACGCATAATTTGGTATACTGCCTATGTCGACATTCTCCAATCTATACATGGCGTCCGCCCTTAAATGCTCGGTGAGCTCTTTGCCGGCCTTCAGGTCAAAACCCGTCCTCGTTTCATCGTAGGCCCAACCGACCTCCAACTGTCTGGTATGGCTTGTGCGGTACATATCAAAACCAAACATATACGGCCAGCCAAATATCCATGGATCCACCCAGCCTATATTGTAGTTCTGTCTCACCATACCGATTTCGGCTCTTATCACAAGATTCTGCCCGCCGCCCGTAAAGGTAGGGAAGTTTAGTATATCGAAGTTTCTCTGGCCAACCTCTACAAAGCCCAAGAACTGGTCGACAGAGCTGTATCCGCCGCCAAAGGAGAACTCCCCCGTCTTCGTCTCTTTGACATTGACTATCATATTGTGCACCTGCGGCACATTCGTAGGCTCTGTATCAAAGCTTATATCTTCGAATAAACCGAGATTATAGAGACGCTCTTTTGATCTTTTTATCTTTGCGCCGTTAAATTTATCACCCGGGTAGACCCTGAGCTCTCTTCTTATGATGACTTCCCTGGTCTTGACATTCCCGCGTATGTATATCTTACCTACGTATACAACTTCTTTGGGATCGATTGTATATGTAAGATCCATATTTCCTGTGGATTGGTTAACATTCTGATCTATATCGACAACCGCGTCCATATATCCATATTGAAAGTAGAGGTCGCGCACCCCGAGCATGTCATCCCTTAGCGAGCCTCTTGAAAAAGGCTTGCCCGGCTTCATCTTTATCCTGGACCGGACTTCCTTTTCCTTAAGAACAATGTTTCCCGCCACATCTATGTTGCCGACCAGATATTGCTTACCTTCTTTCACTTCGAAGGTAACATACATCTCGCTGCCGTCAGGGCTATAGTCAAGTTTTGGGGAGACCTCCACATCGAGATACCCCATGTTATCATAAAGCGCTTTTATCTTTTCCAAATCCTCGTCCAGCACATCCTCTTTGAATACTCCCGGATTGAATAACCAGGCCGGTTTTGTCCCAAGCACTTTTATTATCTTCGGAGTCTTAAGATGTTCGTTGCCGGCTACATTTACCTTCGTTACCCTGATACGCGTTTTTTCTTCTACCGCGATTATTATCTTTGTTTTATTGAGCTCCTTATCCACATCAAGCTCATACTTTATATCTACTGTCGGGTAACCCTTCTTTATATACATAGACCTCATCTCGGCGATATCCTGCGCGAGTAATGACATATTTAGCATTTCATCCGGTTTTGATTTCATGGATTGCTTAAGCTTCTGGGTGGTAAATGCTTTATTGCCTTTGAATGTTATGTCGCCTATCACGGATTTCTCTTCCACGAAGATGGTTATGTTTATGCCGTCTTCATACGGCTCGCCGTCTATAGAAACATCGGTAAAATAATCCGTGGCATAAAGTCTTTTTAGATCCTCATTGACAACGACCTGGCTGAACGCTTCACCAGCCTTTGTCTTCATCTTTGATAGAATAGTCTCTGTGCTTATCGCCCTGTTGTTTTTAACAGCTATTGACTTGATTATCTTCCCGTCGTTGCCCTCGGGTTGTGAATATGAAGCCGCCGCAAAATAGAATTGTATGAGGCCTATACAAATTACAGACGCTAAAATCGATTTAAACAACTTGGTCATCTTAAACCCTTTCCATATCAGCGTTAGCGGTATCTTCCGCTCCGATAAAATCTTCCTGCCCGCGCACCAGATTTTCGAATCTCATATATTCGCCTATAAATGTAAGATTAAAACTCCCTACCGGGCCGTTCCTCTGTTTCGCTATAATGACTTCGGCTATCCCCTTATTCTCATCGGTAGGATTATAATATTCTTCCCTTAACAAAAGCACTACGAGGTCCGCGTCCTGCTCTATGGCGCCTGATTCTCTCAAGTCGGAAAGCTGCGGCCTGTGATCGGACCTCTGCTCTACGGCGCGCGACAACTGGCTTATGGCTATCAGCGGCACGTTCAGTTCCCTGGCAAGCGCCTTTAATGACCTGGATATTTCGGATATCTCCTGCTGCCTGTTGTCCGATTTATAATTACCCTGCATCAGCTGCAGATAGTCCAAGACTATCATCTGTATATCGTGCTGCGCTTTAAGACGGCGCGCCTTTGCGCGTAATTCCATAACTGAAATGCCGGGCGTATCATCTATGAATATAGGGGCTTCGGATAATTTTCCGGCGGCTGTGACCAGTCTTGGCCAATCCGCCTGTGAAAGGAAGCCGGTCCTCACTTTATGCGCGTCAACCCTGGCGTGCGAACAGAGCATCCTCTGCACCAATTGCTCTTTAGACATTTCAAGGCTGAAGAAAGCGACAGGTTTCTTCTCAACAACGCCGACATGTTCGACTATGCACGCGGCCAGGGCGCTCTTACCCATTGAAGGCCGGCCCGCCATTACTATCAGGTCAGATCGTTGTAAGCCGGCCGTCTTTATATCCATATCCCTGAAACCCGTGGCAAGGCCCGTAATATTCTCTTTGCGCTGATAAAGGCTGTCTATAGTCTCTATAGAACTTTTTATAACATCTCTTAGCGGGACGGATCTGGATTCCACTTTCTTTGCGGCGATATCGAATATTATCTGTTCGGCCTTGTCCACAAGGCTGTCCGCCTCGTGTGATGTGTTATAGCATTCCGACGCTATTTGAGTCGCGGCATTTATGAGATTTCTTAGGATGCATTTCTCTTTGACGATCTTCGCGTAATAAGTTATATTTGCGGATGTTGGAACACTTGACGCTATATTCGCCAGATACGCGGGGCCTCCCACATCGTCAAGCGCGTTAGTCTTTTTGAGCTCTTCTACTACGGTTACCAGGTCTACCGCTTTATTTTCATCGAATAGTTTTGTTATCGCGGAGTATATACTTTTGTGGGCATTTTTATAAAAACTTGACGCGCTCAGAAGTTCTATCGCGAGTGATGTGGCTTCGCGGTCCAACAACATCGAGCCCAACACGGCCATTTCGGCTTCGAGGCTTTGAGGAGGCAGCTTCTCGATTATTTCCTGTCCCGCCATAAAAACTTTACTCTTTGACGATCCAAACTCTTAAGGTCGCCTTTACTTCCGGATGTAGTTTTGCGCCTATCTGATAAGTCCCTAACTTCTTGATAGGCTCATCGATCACAATATCTTTTTTGTCTATTAATATGCCCTGGGCCTCGAGCGCTTTTGAAACCATCTCGGCGGTTACGGTGCCGAATAATTTTTCTTCCTCGCCCGCTTTGGCATTTATCGTTATCGATAGGCCGGCTATTTTTTCGGCCAGCACCTTCGCTTCGTTTAGCTTGCCCTGGTCTTCGGCAGCCTGTTTCTTCTTTAACGATTCCAGCGTCTTAATATTTCCCGGCGTGGCTTCTTTCGCTAAGTTTTTTGGAAGAAGGTAATTCCTCGCGTATCCGTCTTTAACGTTGATGCAATCTCCTGCTCTTCCGAGCCTGTCTATTGTCTGCGTCAGTATAACTTTCATCGATAAACCTTTCTAATCCGCGACAAAAGGCAGAAGCGACAACACTCTTGCTTTACGTATGGCACGCGCCAACTGTCTTTGATGTCTTGCGCAGTTTCCGGTTATCCTTGAAGGCATTATCTTACCGCGCTCGGTAATTAGCTTCTGGAATTTCTGATAGTCAAGATAATCTATATTCTCAACTTTATCCATGCAGAATCTGCATGGTTTTTTCTTAAATATCTTCTTTTTTTTGTCACCGTCTCGTTTTGGTTTTCTCTTCTCTCCGAATCTTGGCATCGCATCTCCTCAATTTTACTTCACTAAAATGGCGCCTCTTCCGAATCCGCGCCTGACTTACTTGCTTTATTGTTCCCGCCCTGGTCCGGTATGGGCCCAAGCTCTTCGTTTAAATTTATCGTAGCTACATCGCCTGAAGCCGTGTCCGCTTTTGGCGAAGAAGCACCCGCTTTTTCGCCGGAGCCGCCTCTTAAAAACTGCACATTGTCGGCTATTACCTCTATCGTGCTTCTTTTCTGTCCGTCCTGGCTTTCCCAGCTTCTCGACTGAAGCCTTCCTTCAACAAATACCGGGCTGCCCTTCGAAAGATATTCGCCGCAAACCTCCGCTCTTCGGCCCCATACAACAACCCTTACGAACGACACCTCTTCTTTCTTTTCGCCCGCCTGGCTGGTATATACTCTGTTAATGGCAATAGTAAAACTCGCTACCGCGGTACCGCTCGGTACGTATCTGAGCTCCGGATCGCGCGTCAGGTTTCCCATTATAAATACTTTATTCAGGCTTGCCATCTTATATGTCCTATCTTCTCGTTATCATTGTCCGCAGAATATCTAAATTTAATCTGTATGCCTCTTCAAGTTTGGCTATCGCGCTGGTCGGCGCGGTAAAATCTAACTTGTAGTAGAAACCTTCTTTGAATTTTTTAACCGGATAGGCGAGCTGCCTCTTGCCCCAGATGTCCTCTTTGACTACATTGCCGGCGTTTTTTGTGACATGGTCAGAAATAACCTTGTAGATACCTTTTATATCTTCTTCCTTGATGTCGGGCTTTATTATGAATATACCCTCGTAGTTCTCCACTTAACCTCCTGTTATTTTCCCTTAATTAGTAGACAATGTTACCATACATTAAATGTTTACTCAAGCAGAATCAGGATGTTGCGACTTTCTTTATGTTAAACTTGTTCATCGCTTCATCCATACCTTCTTCTATCCAGCATATAAGAGAGTCCACTGCCAGCGATATCACATGCGAGACGTTTTTATGCTGATTTCTCTTGAAAGGCGTTAATACGTATTTTGTTATATCGCCCTTATGCACATCCGTGGCTATGCCCACTCGTAAGCGCGCGAAATCATCTCTGCCAAGTACGGATATTATCGATTCCAGCCCTTTATGGCCTCCGGCCGAGCCCTTCTTCTTCAACCTGACCCTGCCGAGCTTTAAATATATATCGTCGCATACTACTATAAGGTCCTCGATCGATTTGACTTCATTTCTTACCAGATCTCCTACGGTATCTCCGGAGCGGTTCATATATGTCTGCGGCAGGACGAGCATGGTCTCTTCACCGGCAATTTTGCCTTTGCCGATAAGAGCCGCGTAGCGCTTCTCTTTCAGCTTTATTTTGTTCTCTTTGGCAAGCTGACTTAATACCATGAAGCCTATGTTATGCTTCGTTGTTTTATATTCAAGGCCCGGATTACCAAGGCCGACGATAACTCTCACCTTATTTCTTCTCCTCTTTCTTGACTTCTGCCTTAGGAGCCTCTTCTTTCTTCTCGCCTTCACCGGCTTCCTCGGCCTCTTTCTTCTTCCTTATAAGTTCGGGTTCCGTAGGCGCGGCTTGGGCAGCCTCTTCCTTCGGAACTTCTACCTTAGGCGGCTTCACTATCAACGCTATCAGCTCTGCGTCGTTGAGGATCTTCACGCCTTCGGGCGCTTTAATATCCTTTACGTAGATAGCGTCTCCTATTTTTAAACCGGAGACCTCTACTTCGATCTTTTCAGGGATACTTGTGGGCAAGCATTCTACCTGTAATTCCCACATGACGTGTTCCAACGTACCGCCATCGGCCTTTACACCGACAGCCTCTCCGTGCACTGACAGCGGAACATTGACCTTCAATGTTTCCGTCAGTGATATTTCATTAAAATCCACGTGCAGGATAAGGCTCCTTATGGGTTCGCGCTGTATCTCTTTTATCAATACTGTCCTATCCTTTGTCTTGCCTTCACCGGCAGCGATCTTCAATGTAACGATTACGTTTTCGCCGGCCTTTGTGTGCAGAACCTCATTAAGATCTCTTACAGATAGCTGTAATTTAAGCGCGTCCTTGCCGCCCTTGTATACCACGGCCGGTATAATATCTTTTCTCCTCAGGCTCTTGGCAGTTGCCTTGCCGCTACCTTCTCTGACTTCAGCTTTTAATATTACTTTTTCCATGATTGTAACCTTGCTCCCTTCAATTTTACTTTATTTGAACAACACGCTGAGCGACTCCTCGCCATGTATCCTCTTTATTGCCTCCGCGAGTAACGGAGCTACCGACAACACTTTTATTTTGCTAATCATCTTATCTTTACCAACCGGAATGGTATCGGTAACGATAAGTTCTTTTAATTTTGAATTCCTAATTCTTTCTATAGCAGGTCCGCACAGTACCGCATGGGTAACAGCCGCGTAGACTTCGAGCGCGCCTTTTTTCTTTATAGCGTCAACCGCTTCAACCAAAGAGCCGGCTGTCGCTACCATATCGTCCACTATCATAACGGTCTTTCCTTTTACGTCGCCCATTATATGCATGACCTCGGCTTTTTTGTCGTCGATGCGCCTCTTATCGACTATGGCCAAACCGCAATTAAACCTCTTGGCGTAAGCGCGCGCGGTCTTTATGCCTCCGACGTCCGGGCTTACTATGACAAGGTCTCCTTTTACTTTGGTCCTCTTTCTGTAGTCCATAAATATCTTAACCGCGAAAAGATGGTCGAGAGGTATGTCAAAAAATCCCTGTATCTGCCCTGCGTGCAGATCTATAGTCAATACTCTATTGGCTCCCGCTGTAGTCAGAAGATTCGCCACTAATTTTGCCGTTATCGGGACTCTGGGCTGGTCCTTTCTGTCCTGGCGCGCGTAACCAAAATACGGCAACACCGCGGTAATCCTCTGGGCTGAAGAGCGCCTTAACGCGTCTATCATTATCAAAAGTTCCATAAGATTTTCGTTGGCCGGATTAGAAGTAGACTGTATAACGAACACGTCATGGCCGCGGACATTAGAGTTTATCTTTACGCGCACCTCTCCGTCTGAAAAACGGTCTATAGACGCATCGCCAAGTTTTATTTTTAAACTTTTACAGATGTCTTGCGCCAGTTTCTTATTGGAATTTCCGCTGAAGACCAGAATATTATTTTTCATAAAGCCTTCTTTCTAAGATTTCCTTCTTTCACTTATTCTTTTTTCTAAAATTCGTGCGGGTACGCCTACCGCGATCGCCCCGTCTTTTACATTTCTCCCCTTTAATATAACAGTGCCCGCTCCCGTGAGCGCTTTCTTGCCTATCTTGACAGGCGCTATCAATATCGTTCCCACTCCTATAAACGCGCCGTCGCCTATTATAGTCTTACTCTTATTCTTCCCGTCGTAGTTGGCTGTAATAGTTCCCGCTCCTATATTAACATTCTTACCGACTGTCGCGTCGCCAAGATATGTATGATGTTTTACTTTTGTATTCTCTCCCACTTTAGTCCTTACCAACTCTACAAAGTTTCCTACCTCTGCCTTGTCTTTGACTTCGGTGCCGGGCCTTAAGCGCGCGAACGGCCCTATGTGGCAATTCTCGCCTATCTTCACGCCTGACTCGATTATGGTGTTAGGGTATATAACGGAATCTTTGCCTATCTTCACATCCGGATATATTGTAGTCGTTGAAGGGTCCTGTATGGTAACTCCGGACATCATAAGCTCGTCCAAGATCCTTGTCTTTACGCAGGCAACGGCCTTAGCAAGCTCAACTCTTGAATTTACACCTATCATCTCATCCAGGTCCTCTATCGTAATTGATTCTATTTTTTTGCCGCTATCGGAAAATATCTTTACCGCGTCGGTAAGATAGTATTCTTTCTTCGTGTTTTCCGGTTTTATTTTACCGAGTGCCTCGAGAAGATCCTCGCACCTGAATATACAGGTCCCGACATTTATCTCCTTGATCTCTTTTTTGTATGTTTTAGCCTCGTCTTCTTCGGCTATCTTCACTATCCTGCCTTCGGGAGTCCTTATTATCCTGCCGTAACCGGTGGGATTCTTCAATACCGCCGTAAGCAATGTAAGACTCGATGAAGAAGCAGCGTGCTTCTCTATGAGCCTCTTTATGGTCTGGCTTTTTATTAACGGAGTATCGCCATACACAACAAGACAGTCGCCTTTGGCGAATTTTGATATCTGCCCTCTGGCGGTATTTACCGCGTCGCCGCTTCCCAAAAGTTTCTTCTGTAAAACGGCTTTCACGTCGGTGCCCTTAAAAAACTCCTGCACTTTATCACTGCCGAAACCCGTAACGAGAATTATCGACTTCACTCCCGCGCCCCCGACAGAGTCCACCACATGCGAGATCATCGGTTTGGCAAGGATCTCGTGCATTACCTTAGGCGTATCGGATTTCATCCGGGTGCCGCGTCCGGCCGCAAGTATAACCGCTATTATATTTTTCATACTCGTTCTCGCTATAATTTCTGCGAAGCCCTACCTCTATTACTATGTAAAGGGCAAAGCAGAATGGTTGGGAGGTCTGGATTCGAACCAGAATACCGAGACCCAAATTCTCGTGTCCTACCGTTGAACGACCTCCCAGTTTTCTAGACACAAGAAGCTTATAACTCTATATCGTCATCCTCATCCATCATATTCACGTGACTGGTTGATACGCGGGTCATCGATGGTTGAGCCGGCCCTTTCTTAATATCTTCCTCGTACGCGGTGAGGACTTTTTTCTGTATATACTCTCTGAAGTCTGATGTTATAGGATGCGCTATGTCCCTGTGCTCTGACTGTCTCTCACGGCTGTCGCCGGAAGTCACCGGCTTGGGTTCAACGTGGGGCGGCAATGGGGCTGCGCACTGGTTGCAATATTTACTCCTTACCACATTCTTAAAATGGCACTTTGGGCACGAATCTTTTAAGCGCCTGGAAGGCATTGCAACAAAAAGACCCTTGGTCCCCTCTATAACTTTGACATTACGCACAACGAATGATTTGTCAAAAGTGAGCGTTGCGTATGCCTTTAATTTCCTATCCTGCCCTTCCTTTAAGAAAATTCTGACTTCGGTGATTTCCATTCTAATTAACTCCTTTGGATTTTAATTTAGCCTATGATGTTTGAACTACAAAAATCTGCCAGCCGCGTCTTTTTCCGGCCGGCACACTTCTTAAAACAGCCTGCTTCGCTATCTTCGCCTCCTTTCCGGTGCTATACAAACAAAATAAGCTCGGTCCGCTTCCGGAAACAATGAACTTCCTACCCAACAGTTGTGCCAAGCTTTCTAAAATGCAGCCTATAATCTCTTTTCTCAACACAGTAGCGCGTTCCAGGTCGTTGTAGAGCATCTGCTCCATATCTCTATAGCCCGTCAAAGGGGAGACCATTTTAACATCACTCCCCCGGGCTGTCAAGTACTTCGGCAAAAGCTCAGCACTTGACCCTGAGCACCGTCGAAGGGTCAAGCACTTAGATTCCCGGTGTTTAATGCCGTCAAATGCCCTATAAACGTCCTTTGTATTTACCTTAAACCCGGGATAAATAAGAAGATGCCATAGCTTTTTGCTAGTTTTTACTACATCGAGGTCGCATCCTGTGCCTTTACCTGCAGCAAAGGGTGTGCCCAAAATAAAAAATGGCACATCCGCGCCTATTTTACTGCCTATCTGCATCAATACCCTGGAGTTTAACTTAATATTGAATAATTTATTGACCCCGATAAGCGTTGAAGCCGCGTCTGAACTGCCCCCGCCCAGGCCCGCGGCAACAGGTATACGCTTTTTTATCTCTATCCTTACTCCGGATTTCACTTTGCCGTGCTTTAAAATAGCTTCGGCAGCCTTATAGACAAGATTGTCTTTAGGGTTTTTGGTAAGAAACTTGTCGGATTTAACGATTATACCTTTTGGTATCCTGGAGATTTTGATTGTATCGGCAAGGGATATCCGTTCGAAGAGGGTATGAATATTGTGATAGGAGTCTTTTCTCTTGGATAGGATCTTTAAAAATAGATTAACCTTCGCGGGAGCCTTAACCGTGATGCTGGTCATAAAGAGTGCTGTTTCCTACCGCTTCATTGCGATTGCGTCTTTCGCGGCCTTCACTATATATTTCGCTTTGAGCCCAAAATGCTCAAATAGCTCCTCGGGCTCGCCGGACTGGCCGAATTTATCCCTTATCCCGACAAATTTTATCGGCACCGGACAATTCTCTATCACGACTTCCGAAATGGCGCTGCCGAAACCGCCTGCTATTGTGTGTTCCTCGACCGCAACTATAGCGCCGGTCTCTTTCGCGCACTTTAGAATGCAATCCTTGTCTATCGGTTTAGGTGTGTGCATATTTATAAGGCGGGCATCGATACCGTCTTTTTTTAATTCATCACACGCCAGCATAGATTCATAAACCATTTGACCGCAGGCAAATATCGAAATATCCTTGCCGTCTCTCAATATATTGGCTTTGCCTATTTTGAATGTATCGGTTTCTTTGGTTATCACAGGCGCGCCTGATCGCCCTAATCTGATATAGACCGGGCCCTTATAGCTTGCCGCATCCATTGTGGCCCTTTTAGCTTCGAGAGCGTCGCAGGGGACGATTATCGTCATATTGGGTATTATCCTCATAAGCGATATTTCTTCCAGCGCCTGGTGAGTCGCGCCATCCGGCCCGACGGAAATTCCTCCATGCGTGCCTATTATCTTCACATTAAGGTTCATGTAGGCTACCGATACCCTGATCTGGTCCCACGCTCTGCCTGAAGCAAATACGCCGAATGTACACGCGAATGGGATCTTGCCCATAAGCGCGAAACCGGCGGCAGTGCCGAACATATCCTGCTCCGCCACACCCAGCCCGAAGAATCTATCGGGAAATTCTTTTTTAAACCAGTTTGCCCTGGTAGAGTCGGTGAGGTCCGCGGAAAGCACGACCACATCTTTATTTTTACGGCCCAGCTCTACAACGCCTTCGCCAAAACCGTCTCTCGTCGGAACCATCTTATATTTCAATTCTGCCATTTTTCTCCTCGTTACTTTCCTATCTCACTCAACTTCAATTTATTCGTCCTGAAGCCTTCCAGCTCTTCTGGAACTACTTCGATAGACCTGCCGGCCCGCTGATCCAGTATCTCCAGGGCGTCATAGTCATTAAAACTATACCCATGTATAACCTGACCAGCTACCGAGAGGACGGTCTCAAAAATTTTGTCCGAGTCCTCAATGGTGCTGCCCGCCTGCGCGGCTGTGTGTTCGGCCAACACCTCAAATATAAAGAAACGCTTATCTTTCTTTATAACATACGCGGCCTTTGCCGCCTTCAAAATAAAATTATCTTTTAGGGCCTTGTCTTCCCTGAAAGCTATCCTTATTCTATTGGCCATCTGCTCGGCCAAAAATTCGGCAAGTGTTATATCTTTAATATAGAATTGGTCGTTCCAGTAGCCTATATCGCCTATGCCTGCCGGCTGGCTTCTAAAAAAGTCTGACATAACCTGGTCCTGCCATTTCGCGTCCAGGTTCATCTTGGAAAAGATCTCTTTTATAACCTGCTCTTTTTTAGCCTGCGGGCTCCACCGAAGGTCTATCAGCATGCGCTTCATATATTCGCCGCGCGAGATATCATTGGCGAAGAGCCGTTTGATGTCTTCGACGCCTTTTATGATGATTACCTGAAGCTCCGGCATCTTGACATCATGAGCTATGACACAGTAAAAATCTATGTCCGCGTCCGTAGATAAAGCCACCCTGGCCGCGGTAAATATTACATCGTTTATCTTGTCGCTGGCGGATTTACTCAGGTTGAAAGAGTAGTCCATAAGGTCCGCGAGAGGAAGATAAATAGCCATCGTCTTACCTTCGATCTCGACCTTAACATCGACCTTGTATTCCTGCTTACAGATCCTTACTACGGATTCCTCTATCTTATCTTTCGGATAAGTAGCGCTGCAACCTGCCAGGGTAACCAGTAAACAATAGCTGATTACCAGCAAAAGATTGAATCGGAACCCGAACCCCCAACTCCGAATCCTGGATCTTACCATGCGCTCTTTGTGCGCAGCTTGCCATATTCCTGAAATATCGTTTCGATCTCGTCGTATTCCAGCTCTTCTTTGGCCAGCAGTTCTTTTACAAGCCTTTCAAGAATCGATTTCTCTTTTATCAATAGATCGTCCACTTCTTTCAGGCACTTCTGGAATATCTTCTGTGTTTCCTGGTTTAATTTTTCTTTCGTGCCGTCGGACAGCTGATTTTCGGGTATGGCCGTATAATCCCCAAGATACCCGGCATCGCTCATACCAAGCGTCCATACCATAAAGTGGGCTATCCTCATCGCGTTCTTAAAGTCGCCCGCCACCCCCGTAGATGTCACGCCAAACTTCATCTTCTCCGCCGCGTAACCTGCGAGGTCAACTTTGATATCGGCAAATAATTTATCTCTTGTGTAACTATATAGCTCTTCTTTTGGCTGTGTATATGTTACGCCCAGCGTGTCCTTACGCGGTATTATGGATATCTTAAAGACATCGTTGGTCGGATGCAGTATATATGTAACGACCGCATGGCCGGCCTCATGATATGCCGTAGTCTCCCTTTCGTGGGCAGTCATGGTAATCTTGCGCTTTAACCCGATATCTATCCTCTCCATCGCCTCGCTTATATCCTCGAGTTTTATCGTATCGCGGCCGTTTCTCGTCGCTACAAGCGCAGCTTCTTTCACTATGTTTTCTATATCGGCAGGTGATTTATATACGGCTTTCCTGGCAAGACGCCCTATGTCCATAGCCTTGTCGAACGAGACTTTATTGAGATAATAAGCGAAGAGCTTTTCCCTGTCTTCAAGGCCCGGCCTTTCAATATTGATTATCCTGTCGAACCTTCCCGGACGACGCAGCGCCCTATCCAGGGTGTCTTCGGGGGCGTTAGTCGCGCCTATAACTATTATATTTTGCTCGGGCCGCGGCTCTCCATGCTTATCTTTTAGTTCCTGCAGTCCATCCATCTCGGCCAGCATCTGGTTCTGGGTTGAGTTTGTCTCTTCGGTGCCTCCGAAAGCGGAGAAGACTCTTTTTCTCGCTATAGCGTCGAGCTCGTCTATAAAAATGATGCAGCCGCCGTAACCATACGCGAGCTCTCTTGCTTTTTTAAACAACGCTCTTACGCGCGCGGCGCCGACTCCCACGAATATCTCTACAAACTCGCTGCCAGACATCGACACAAAGGGCAGCCCCGACTCAGTGGCTATCGCCTTTGCCAGATACGTCTTGCCGCATCCCGGTGGGCCTAACATCAATATCCCGCGCAGGATCTTTCCGCCTATCTTCTTCACCCGCGCCCTGTCTCTGATGAGCTGGACGACTTCCATCGCCTCTTCTTTAACGTTCTCCATGCCTATGACGTCGGACCATTTGACATTCACAAATTCGCCGTGCACTTTTAGCTTGTTACTGAGTTTCGAAAATCCGCCGCGCATAAATATCATATACATATAGACAAAGATTATCGCGTTTAACGAAACCATTAAAAGCTGCACCGGCATCGTCGCCAAAGTTATATTCCTGTAATATGATTCGAGGGAAGCCATGCCCTGTATGGCAAGAACGACGACAAAAAGTATAACATCGATGATAACTATTTTCAGCCAGTACATCTTAAAATACATCATAGCTTTTTTACTTTTCAGGGCGATAAGGTACCATATGGCGGGAAGTATTATAAGCACGATATCTATTATTATCATGATCCACTTGATTGATTCTATTGCCGAGTCCATAAGATCTCCTTATTCTGCTTCGCCCTGCAACTATCAATAGCCGGTAGAGCTACGCAGGAATTTGTTATATTTTTTTCAGCGCTTCGTCTAATTCTTTTATCGCGCGTTCGTACTCTTCTTTTTTAGGCGATATGCCGTGCCACTCGGCCTTATTCTCTACGAAAGATACGCCCTTTCCCTTTATAGTATGCGCAATTATAACCACGGGCGCCATCTTAACGCTCTTTGCCTTGTCAAAGGCCTCAATAAGTTTTTGTATATCGTGCCCGTCGGTTTCAATGGTGTACCATCCGAAATCTTTCCACTTATCCACATAAGCGCCCATATCTTTTACGTCGCAGCAAAACCCGTCTATCTGCAGTTTATTATAGTCCACTATGGCGCATACGTTATCTAACTTGTAATGCGACGCGGTCATCGCCGCTTCCCATACCTGGCCCTCGTTGGTCTCGCCGTCGCCCATCAGGCAGTAAAACCTGTTGGGAAGTTTATCGAGCCTTGCCGCAAGCGCCATTCCGTTAGCTATCGACAGCCCTTGCCCTAACGAACCGCTTGAAATCTCTATACCGGGAAGCCCTATCTGCGGATGGCCCTGTAATTTACTGCCCATCTTCCTTAGGCCCCATAAGTCTTCTTTTGGGAAATATCCTTTTTCGGCAAGTATGGCGTAAAGAGCGGGACAGGCGTGGCCTTTTGACAGTAAGAACAGGTCGCGATCCTTCCATTTCGGATTTTTGGGATCGCCCTTTAGCACATAGTAATACAACACGACCAGTATATCCACTATGGAAAGACTGCCTCCGGTATGCCCTGACCCCGCCAGGGTAAGCATCTTTAATATGTCTTTGCGGATCTCTACGGCTTTTCTTTGCAGATCTTTAACATCGGGTTTATTCGTCATTTTTTATCTTTTCTTCTTTAATTTTTCTTTAACTTTTTTAATATGGTCTTTTATCGTTGGGTCATTCGGCTCTAATTTAATTGCCTTTTCCAGCTGGGCCAGCGCCTCATGCGCCATGCCCTTTTGGAAATATGCCCACCCCAGCGAATCTATATACGCGCCGTTATCCGGCTCCATCTCTATGGCTTTTTTTATCAACGCCACCGCTTCGTCGAGATTCAGCCCCTGCTCCGCGTACATATATCCCAGATAATTGTATGCGTCGGCAAATTTTGGGTCGAGCCTTATCGACTCTTTAAGCGAACTGGCGGCCATTTCGCGCTGGTTCATCTTATCATACTGAACAGCCAGATGAAAGTGCACTCTGGCATCATCCGGACTCATCTCATGAGCGAGATTATAGTACTTGATCGCTTCGTCATGCTTTAAACCTTCGCCGCAAGCATAACCCAGCGCGAGATAAATTTCTGTATCCTTTATGCCTTGCGAAAGAGCATTGTTTAAAACAGCTATCGCGTCCTTGGGACGCTTTTCTCTTACATATATTCCCGACAATTGAACATAACTTTCGGGATCCTTCGGATTCAGCTTAACAAGTAATTCATACTGATGAATAGCTTCATTCACTCTTTTGGCCCTGTAATACAGCTGGCCCAAAGAGTAATATATCTTTACATTCAGCGGATCTACTTTCAATGCCCGCTCAAAGCTCGATATCGAGCCCGGCAGGTCGTCTTTCATCTCGTATAGTACGCCCAGGCCTATCAGCGCCTCAAGATAATCAGGCTCTATCTTTACGGCTTCCTTCAATGACTCTACCGCCTGGTCCATTTTACCCAGCCTGGAATATATTACCCCGAGGTTAAAATATAACAGGCTTGAATTCTTCTCTTTTTCTACCAGCTTCTCATAGATGGACAACGCATCGCCCATCTTTTCCTGTATAACAAGCAGGTCCGCCAGAGAGCCAAGCGCGGCTATGTCATTTGGGTTTATTCTTACTATACCCTCATACTCTTCCTGGGCCAGATCGAATTTATTCTGCACTGTGTAAGCCAGTGCCAGAAGAAATCGCGGCTTGGTATCGAGCGGGTCCAGCGTCTTAGCTGTATTAAATTCTTCTACGGCCGCGTCAAGCTTCTTAGTAAGAAAATAATCTACCCCGATTCTTGTGTGAAGATAGCTTATTTTGGGGTCTATGCCGGAGGCTATCTTGTATTCGCGAAGCGCGTTCTCCAGGCTGCCTTCATTGTCATAAATAATGCCCATTGTGTAATGGGCAAGCGCCTGAGAAAAGGGATCCGAAGACCTCTTCTTCTCGATCCTTACATCCCAAAGCGACCGGTTCGATCTTGACAGGACGTCGCGGGCCGCTTCCAGCTCTGACGGCGGACATACCGCAAGTATCAGAAAAGCCGCTATATAGATAAATAGCTTCTTCAATGGAAATGTCAAAGGCCGCGAGCTACTTATACATCAATCTTTTTTTGTGGCGATTTAATCTCATTCTCTTTTTTCTCTTATGCTTCGCCATCTTCGCTCTTTTTCTTTTTCTGCCGCAAGGCATGAACGACTCACCTCCTAATATATTACTTTATTCAGCGGATACTCGATAATACCTTGAGCTCCGGCTCTTTTTAATTCCGGAATTATCCTTTTCGCGGTCTTTTCGTCTATTATGGTATCTACATCGAACCAATTGGAGTCCGAGAGGGCCGATACCGTAGGATTCTTCATCGCGGGAAGTATACTCAATATGGCCTTCAGGTCATTTTTAGCGACGTTCATCTTTAGTCCGACTTTCTCTTCGGCAAGTATCGCGCCTTTTAACAGTAACGCGAGATTTTCTATCTTGGCGCGTTTCCAGGGGTTCATCCAGCTTTTGCGGTTCGCTATAAGCTGGGTTGTGGACTCACACACCGTGGCCACTTCTCTTAAATTATTAGCGCGTAAAGACGACCCTGTCTCGGTAACTTCCACTATCGCGTCTATTCCTATGGCCGCTTTCACTTCTGTAGCGCCCCAGGAAAACTCCACTTCGGCTTTCACCTTGTTCTTTTTAAGATATTCCTTTGTGACGCTTACCAGTTCCGTCGCCACACGCTTACCGTTAAGGTCTTTGACGGTCTTCACTTTTGAGCCCTGCGGAACCGCCAGTACCCATCTTACCGGCCTTAAGCTTTGTTTGGCATAAATAAGCTCCGCCACCCTTACCACATTAGATGAATTTTCAAGTATCCAGTCATTGCCGGTAATTCCGCAGTCAAGGATGCCGTCCTCGACATAGCGGGACATCTCCTGCGCCCTGAAAAGTATCGCCTCTATTTCGTCATCGTCTATCGACGGAAAATATGACCTTTCGCTTATGCCGACAAAGAACCCCGCCTTCTTGAACATCCTTACAGTGGCTTCCTGCAGGCTTCCCTTTGGCATACCAAGTTTTAGCTTCTTTATAGCTGCTTTCATTGTAACGCCTTCCTTTGTTAATTATTGAACAATAGTATCATATTAAGATATACGATGTCAATACTGCCCGATCAAAGACACTTTGCCGGCTAATTTCGACAATACATATATCTTGCATGAGCGCTCGAGTACAACAGATCTTTGATACGCCTCCTCAAGATCTTTACCCACAACTATCGCGCCGTGGTTCTTCAGCAAAACCGCGTTATGCTTTTTTATAGCGCCTGCGACCGCATTTGCCAGCTCCCGGCTGCCGGATTTCTTATAACTTATCACGGGGACTTCCGTCGAAAGCGCGCACGCGAATTCATAAGATACAAACCCTAGTTTTTTTATCAGCATGGCAAGGATAGTTCCGTATACGGGATGCGTGTGGATAACGGCCCCGATATCAGCGCGCGCTTTGTAGCACGCTATATGCATAGGTAATTCCACCGAACACGGACCCTTACGGCAGAAGACTTTACCGGTTTTAAGATCCGCTTCA
The DNA here is from genome assembly GCA_030695905.1 of Candidatus Omnitrophota bacterium. NCBI lineage: Bacteria > Pseudomonadati > Candidatus Omnitrophota > Candidatus Omnitrophota bacterium. Next base: position 22,099 of record JAUYOL010000027.1, read on the forward strand.
TTATAATCGGCCGCGGTGGAGTTTTCTAAAGATACGCCGCTTGCTTTTATATATACCCTGCTGCCAACACGTACGCTTATATTGCCGCCACAGCCCGTTACCAGATTCTGCGCGTATATAAGCTTGCCGTATTTTATAAGTTCGCCCCTAAAATCCTTCATAGTTTGTTACTTTAACACATTAGGCTCGACTTTGTCAAATTCCCCTTCGCTTACAAGCAGGGAATTCCGCGCAAGTCCGAAAAGATAGTGTAAAATATTGTGGACGCTTTTGAAACGTCATTCCCGAATGTTTTTATCGGGAATCCATAAAAGTTCTTTGAAATGTAAATAAAAAAGGTATATCCTCACGGTTATTGTGAATGATAACCGGGTCGTGAAGACCCAAGGAGGATATACCATGAGAAGCGTTAACTTCTCACAGAGTAGTGTAGCAATTCAGTATCAATATTTAAAGAGGAATTTGCGAGAGCTTGGAATGTTGGGGGTATTCGATAATTTTGAATCTAGTGCCCATCGAGTGGTACAAGAGTATATTCAAAAAGGTATATATGAAGAATTTAAGCTGCAGATCGGCGCGGGTAGATATGAACATGCGGGCTCGAGGAGACTCGATGAGCGCAAGGGAGAGTATGGGCGCTTTTTCACCACAACATTCGGCACCAGCCGGATCGATATACCCAGAACTCGTGACGGACTAAAGATAACATATTCGCTCTTTAGCAAGTACCAGAGAAGACAGCAGAAGTTTGACGATACGGTAGTGCTATCGATGATATTAGGCTTATCTACCCGCAAGCAGCGCAAGTTCTTCAAGGCCTTCATAGGCGACTCCGTAAGCCACGGCACAGCATCAAAGTTGTTAAGGAATCTTGAAGGTGACCTTGCTGAATACAGAACTCGTACTATTGAGGATAAGTATAAATATCTTCTCATAGACGGCCTCTGGGTAAGCGTAATATCGAATGGCCGCCTTCGGAAGATGGTGATATTGTTCGTCCTGGGAATCACCATGGATAACAAGAAAGAGATCATAGCTTTTAAGCTGGCTAAGGGCGAGACCGAACGCGAAGTATCCGGCTTACTCAATGATATCTATAGACGTGGCTTAGAGGGTAAGCACTTAAAGGTAGTAGCAAGTGATGGGGCGCAAGGTATAAGGCAGGGCATATCGCTCGTGTATCCGTACGCAAAATGGCAGCTATGTCATACGCATAAGCTACGGAATTTATCGAGCAACGTTAGACACAAGGTATCGCACAGAAGGAAGATGATGGCCCAGGCTTCCCGGATATGCCGGTCCGGGTCAAGACGACAGGCCATTAAACGCTTCATGCGATTCTGTGACAAGTGGCACAGTGTTGAACCAAAGGCTATCAGGTGCCTTGAGAAGGACTTTTACGATACCATTGTCTATTATGACTTCTTCGAAGATAAGAACTTTATAAGCACCACCAATCATATAGAGAGAGATCTTGAAGAAGTGCGTAGACGTATCAAGATACAAGGTTACTTCAAATCAGAACAAAGCTTAAACCTGTGGATCTATGGCATAATAAGCCAGTTTAGAGAAGAGCAACGTGAGGACGCGCCTAAATACATATTTACATTAGTCGAGGAGTCATTTATAGATTCCCGCTTTCGCGGGAATGACAAACACGAAAGCGTCCAATTATCTTGACACTACTTCCGAAAATTTCTTGTAGACGAAGCGAAATTTTGCTGTATAATATCGAAAAAGGAGCGCTATTAATGCTTAAACTATTCAGGAAAAAATTTGTAAGCAGGCTTATATTGTGGAGCCTTCTGATATTGATCCTGCCCGCTTTTGTAATGTGGGGCAGTGCCAGCATGTCCCGATCCAAAGACAAGGGCCCTACCTATGTGGGCATGGCCAGCGGGAAAAAGGTATCGTTTGACGATCTATATATAGCCATGTCCGGGGTAAGGAGCCAGATCATACTGAACTATTTCAACCAGCCTCAAGTGCTTGAAGCGCTTTTAACCAACAGGCCCATGCTCGCGAAGATAGCCTGGGACAGGGTTCTTCTGCTGGACGAAGCGAAGAAATTACGGATAAAATCATCGGATAAAGAAGTTGTAGAATTTATAAGAAGCCATCCCCTATTCTTAAGAAATGGCGTATTTGATGAAAATTTTTACTCATATATGCTGCGCAATAATATAGGGTTGGAGCCAAGAGCATTCGAAGAGATCGTAAGAGACAACATTATAATACAAAAATTATCGGCACAGCTCACCAAGGATATAAAGACAACTGATGATGACGTGCTTTCGGAATACAAAAAAGAATTCGCGAAAATAAAAATAGCGTACATACTTATGGAACCAAAGGATTTTCTTGACCAGGCCAAGGTAGATGAAAACGCGGCAAAAGAATTCTATGAAAAGCATAAAAGCGAGCTCATGCTAAAATCGAATTTAAAAGGCGCTCTTCCGGACCGCAGCGCCACATTCGAGGAGTCCAAAGACACGATAGAGAAATTCATAAAAGAGGTCGAGGCAAGAAAGATACTTAAGATAAAGAGCGAAGAGCTGTACGGCAAACTCCTGGAACGCATGAGGGAAAAGAATGAGACATTTGAGAAGGCGGCCTCGCAGTTAAAGTTGACCGTGAAAAACACCGATTTCTTCTCAAGGGCCGATAAGATCGACGATATCGGGGATATCCCTGTGGTAGCCGGAATAGGCTCGGAATTGAAACTTTTCGAAGTATCTAAGCCTGTCGAAATAACCAAGGGCATAATAATATTTGAAGTGGCCCAGAGAAAAGATCCTGACGAAGAAGCGTTCAAGAAAGAGAAAGACGAATATGCGAAAAAGGTGCAGGAGCAAAAGTCCAATACCTTTATGGAAGACCACTTAAGAAAACTTGAGGGCGCGGCTTCGCTTGCTATAAAGCTGGAAGAGATAGATAAGTATTACAGATAAATTTGTGATTTATATATTACCTACGTATACGTACTTCAGTTTTTCTTTCGCTATTTGTTCCGCCATTTTTAAAGTTTCTATAGGCGTAGGGGGCAGGGTAGCTTTATAACAGGGAAAATACCGCGAAAAGTGCAGCGGCACCCCGGCGCCCAGATTCTTATATATCCAATCAACCATACCTCTTATCATAACTTCAGAATCGTTTAATGTCGGTATTATAAGATTGGTAAGCTCTATGTGGCATTTCTTGGCGGCTGTCTTTATAACCTCGAGCACGGGGCCGAGAGAGCCCTTGCAAGCCTTTACATAAAAATCTTCATCGAACGCCTTTAAATCTATATTCATCGCGTCTACCAACGGCAGCATCTCTTTAAGCGGCTCTATATTCACAAAACCGTTGGTGATAAGCACATTCTTTAAATTATTCGCTTTCGCGAGCTTTGCGGTATCGAGGACAAATTCATACCATATGAAAGGCTCGTTGTAAGTGTAGGCTATGCCGAACGAGCCAAGTTCTTTCGCGCGGGCAACTACTTCTTCGGAAGTGATATCTTCCGTAGGGCCGTCTACTTCCTGCGAGATATGCCAGTTCTGGCAAAACATACAGTGAAGATTACAGCCTCTGGTGCCTAAGGATAATATGTATTCGCCGGGATGATAATGATATAGTGGTTTCTTTTCTATCGGATCGAGGGCCATTCCCGTGGTCTTGCCGTAAACTAACGTGTAGAGCGTACCGTCCTTATTTAATCTGACGCCGCAGGCGCCCCTGCCGCCGGAAGCTATGCTGCATTCATACGGACATAAGTGGCAGCGCACTCTTTTTGAATCTAGCTTCTCGTAATATAACGCTTCTTTCATTTTAGGAAGGTTTTGAGTTCCTTCATGAACTGGCCGACATCCCTGAACTGCCTATAGACGGACGCAAACCTGACATACGCTATCTCATCTATGGTGTGAAGGCCCTTCATGACGAGTTCGCCTATCTCTTTTGACGCCACTTCTCTTTCATACTGTTTTTGTATCTGTATCTCTATATCATCTACTAATCGCTCTATGCGTTTTAAGCTTACGGGTCTCTTTTCACACGCGACAAGGACTCCGTTCATCAGCTTTTCCCTGTCGAAAGGTTCATGCCGCCCGTCCTTTTTTATTACCATCAGCGAAATGCGTTCGACATACTCGTATGTGGTAAATCTATGCTTGCATTTCAGGCATTCCCTGCGGCGGCGGACACTCGCGGCGTTCTTCGACATCCTCGAGTCTATTACACTGTCTTTTTTATTTCCGCAATATGGGCAACGCATTTAAAACTGGCTCCTCACTTTGGCCACTCCCAGATCATCCATGCCAACAGATGTGCTTTGGCTGACATAAAGCCCGCCTTCTTTAAGCTGCGTTCCACCGCATCCGGATAAGATCAAACAAACAGCTGCCACTATAAATATTTTCATATTCTGGAGACGCTTTCCAAGCGCATCGGGAAACTGCCCCCTATTTGACCACTCTAACTTTTACCTTAGCTTCGTCCAAGAACTTGCGCGCCATCTTGTCTGGATAATCACCCTTTATTATTACTTCTCTTATGCCGGCATTGATGATCATCTTAGCGCAAATTATGCAGGGCTGCGTCGTGCAGTATAAAGTCGCCCCTTTCAGGCTCGTCCCATGCAGCGCTGCCTGAAGAAATGAATTTTGTTCCCCATGAAGGCCGCGGCAAAGTTCGTGCCTCTCTCCTGACGGTATCTTTAATTTTTCGCGGATGCAGCCCGTCTCGCTGCAATGCGCTATCTCCCTGGGCGCGCCGTTATAACCTGTGGCAAGTATCCTTTTATCCTTTACAAGCACGGCTCCGACTTTGCGGCGTAAACATGTGGAACGTTTTGAAACGAGATCCGCTATGCCGAGAAAATATTCATCCCAGGTCGGACGGTCATCTTTCGGGGTTTGAGGTTTGAGGTTTGAGGTTCGCTTGTTTTTCATTATTTTTCTAATCTCCTAATCAATCCTTTGTATAACGGGAACTCTCTTACAAGCGATGTAACTTTTTTTCGAACTTCCTGAATATTCTTCTGGCTATCCGGATCGCTTAACACTTTATCGATAAGGCGCGCTATCTTTTTCATTTGCGGCTCTTCCATCCCGCGCGTCGTTATTGCCGGTGTGCCTATGCGTATGCCGGAAGCGACAAAAGGAGACTGCGTATCATATGGTATAAGGTTTTTGTTTACGGTGATGCCGGTCTTATCCAGGGCCGTTGCGGCGGCCTTGCCCGTTATATTCTTTTTCGTTAGATCCACTAAGAACAAATGCGTGTCTGTGCCGCCGGCGACTATCCTATAGCCCAAGATTGCCATCTCTTGTGATAATGCCTTGCAGTTCTTCAAAATTTGAGCCTGATATTTTTTAAACTCCGGCTTGAGCGCCTCTTTGAAACATACAGCCTTCGCCGCTATTACATGCATCAGGGGCCCGCCCTGAAGTCCGGGGAATACCTCCATGTCTATCTTCTTCGCGAATTCCTTGCGGCACATTATAAATCCGCCGCGCGGGCCTCTTAAAGTCTTATGTGTCGTGGAAGTGACAAATTCGGCGTACTCGATCGGATTTTGGTGCAACCCGGCGGCAATAAGCCCGGCGATATGCGCTATGTCAACAAAAAGGAACGCGCCGACAGAATCGGCTATGGCCCTGAATTTTTTAAAATCTATGGCACGCGGATAAGCGGACGCGCCGGCCAGTATCATCTTCGGTTTATGTTTTTTTGCAAGCTCTCCTATCTGGTCATAATCGAGCGTTTCTGTGGTATGGCTAACTCCGTACGGCACAATATCATAAAATCTTCCGGAGAAGTTGTGCGGGTTGCCGTGTGATAAGTGGCCTCCGCAGGCCAAGTCCATGGCCAAAACCGTATATCGCCCGGAAGAATACCCTCTTTCTTTAAGCAGGTCCGCTACCGCAAGATACACCGCGAAGTTGGCGGGAGTGCCGGCGTGCGGCTGAACATTTACATGTTCGGCGCCAAAAAGTTTTTTCGCTCTCTCTATGGCTATGGCTTCGACATCATCCACGTATTCACATCCGTTATACCAGCGTGCTTTCGGGTAACCCTCGGCGTATTTATTGGTAAGGACCGACCCTTGAGCCTCAAGCACGGCCTCGCTGACAAAGTTCTCGCTCGCGATTAACTCGATATTATTATTCTCGCGCTTAGTTTCGTTTAGAATAGCTTTATATATTTGGTTATCCTCTTTTTTCAGAAGGCTCATCTGATCTTTCCTTTCAGCCTTGATTCGATCTGTCTTATCTGTTTAACGCGCCTGGCGTGCCGCTGGCCAATATGTTTTGTTGAAAGCCATATCTTCACTAATTCTTTCGCTTCTCTAAATTTTGTATAATCCGCGGCCAGGACGAGTATGTTGCAATCGTTATGCTCTCTGGAAGATCTTGCCATCGCCCTGTCATAACAGGCGGCCGCCCTTATGCCATGCAGCTTATTCGCGATTATCGCCATTCCGACGCCGCTTCTGCATATAAGAATACCTTTGTCGGCCTTTCCTTTGCTTACCGCTTGCGCGACGTCAAATCCTATCAAAGGATAGTCGCAGGATTCTTTCGAATGCGTGCCGAAATCTTCTACCGCGTATTTCTCGCTCTTCAGAAATTTTATTATCTTATTCTTCAATTCATATCCGCCATGATCACTACCTATAACTATTCTCACTTTTATACTCCCTTTCACTATATTAAAGGATCTTAGCGACCCTACTCATCTCTTCTTTTATTGTTAAAAGCACTTCTTCGTAAAATCCCCGATCTCTCCCTATGGGATCGGCTATATCGATATCTTCGCAAGCCTTCTGATCATGCTTTAAACCAAACTGTTTCAAAATGTGCACCTTCGAAGCGGCATGCGGCACTCTGGTAATGATATCATCCATATGGTGGCCCGCCATTACGAGTATAAGGTCCGCTTTCTTTATATGATCTTCCGTAAGGCTCCTTGACCGGAATCCGGAAACGTCAATACCTTCTTTTTTCATGACCTCTATGGTCTCTTTAGTCGGCGCCATACCGTCAATGGCATGAACTCCGGCAGATATAACTTCGATATCGCTCTTACCGAGTTCTTTAAGATATTTTTTCAGCAACCCGTCCGCCATTATGGAGCGGCAACTGTTGCCGGTGCAAACCAAAAGAACCGATTTAATATTCTTCATATAAATTAATTAAAAAATTTCACAAGCTCTTCTTTTTTAACGGCGCCTTCTCTTAAAATTTTGGGGGGACTTACCGTTAAGTCCACTACCGTAGACTCTATCCCTACATCCGTAGCGCCGCTATCAAGAAGCATGTCTATCTTTCCATCCAGGTCCTTCAGTACTTCACCGGCGGACTTCGGAGGCTTATTGCCGCTTAAATTAGCGCTGGGCGCTACTATAGGGACACCCGCGGCTTTTATCAGCTCCAGAGCCACTAAGTTTGCCGGCGCCCTAAAACCCAGCGTATTGCCGCCGTCCGATTTAAGAATTATCGTAAGCGGTCCGGGCCAGAACTTGCTTATAAGTATGAGCGCCTCTTTCGTCACGGTACAGCCCAAAGACTCTATCATTTTAATATCGGCTATATGGACCGTGAAAGGCTTATTTTTAGGACGCCCTTTTATGCTGTACAGGCTCTCTATGGCTTTTTCGTCGAGAAAGTTGGCGGCGATCCCATAAACTGTCTCGGTGGGAAAAGCTACGAGCTTGCCCTCTCTCACCGCTTTCGCGGCAGACTCTATAAGGTCTTTCTCAGGACTTTTTGGGTTTATTTTTACTACGTACGTTTTCAACGAGCAATCTCTTTAGGCCATCGAGTTTTTTCTCTATCGCCTTATCCGAAACACCGAGTATCTGCAGTGCCAATATCCCGGCATTCTTAGCGCCCGCTTTGCCGATAGCGACCGTTGCGACAGGAACTCCCGACGGCATTTGTACCGTGGACAGAAGAGAGTCTATGCCTTTTAACTCCGCTGATTCCATAGGAACGCCTATTACAGGCAGCGTCGTATGGCTTGCGACTACCCCCGCAAGATGCGCGGCGCCTCCGGCGCCGGCGATAATAACCGAAAAGCCATTTTTGCGCGCAGCCTTGGAAAATTTTGCCGTATCATCGGGAGAGCGGTGGGCCGATAGTATCTTGACTTCGCATTCTATGCCATACTCTTTGAGCACCTTCCGGGCTTCGCCCATCGTCGGAAGATCCGAATCGCTTCCCATTATAATAGCAACTTTATGTTTTTTCGGCATGTAATCCCTCCAAAGTGTTAATTATTCGCTGTGGCCCTATATCCTATATCCCTGCGATAATGCATCCTGTCAAAATTTATCTTCCCGACAGCATTATAGCAGTTATCGATTGCGGTCTTTATATCGCTGCCTAAGGCGGTAACGTTTAGGACCCTGCCGCCATTGGTTATAAAAGTAGAGTTGCCGTCCGCGAGCCTGCGACCTTTTTTTGTACCGGCGTGAAATATAACCACATCTTTAAGCGCTTTCGCGAATTCCAGATCTTTTATCTCTATGCCTTTTTGATAATCGCCCGGATACCCGCCTGACGCCACCACCACCGAAACACATGGCCGCGCGTCCCACTGAAGGCTGTATCCCGCAAGCTTTCCATCAATGGCTTTTTCAATAACTTCAACAAGATCGCTCTTTAACCTCGGCAATATAGCCTGGGTCTCCGGATCACCGAATCTTGTATTAAACTCTAAGACTTTGGGGCCGTCTTTCGTTACCATTATACCGGCATATAGAACGCCTTTATAAGGCTTACCGAGCTTGGCCAATGTCTTTATCACAGGCCAGACTACTCTATCCATTATATCTTCAAAAAGCGCTTCGGTAACTACAGGGGCCGGCGAATAAGCACCCATGCCGCCCGTATTGAGCCCTTTGTCGCCGTCGAATATCCTTTTGTGGTCCTGGCTTGAGGCAAGACTTACTACATTTTTGCCGTCGGAGATAACTATTATGGACGCTTCCTCGCCTATAAGGCAGTCCTCTATGATTACGTTATTCGCCGCGTCGCCAAATGCTCTTTTTACCATCATATCTTTTACGGCGTCGGTGGCTTCTGTAATGGTCTTGCAGACTACCACACCTTTGCCGGCACATAAACCATCGGCCTTTATCACTACCGGCGGGGCTTTACCCTCCAGATATTTTAACGCTTTATCATACGAGTCGAATACTTTGAAATCCGCGGTTGGGACGCCGGCGCTCTTCATCAGTTCTTTGGCGAATACTTTGCTGCCTTCGAGCAACGCGCAGTCTTTGCTCGGGCCGAATATCCTTAAACCTTTTTTTTCAAATTTATCTACAATGCCCGCCACAAGCGGGCCTTCGGGCCCTACAATCGTTAAATCTATACTCTTTTCTTTGGCAAATTTTATGAGCCCTTCGATATCATCCGCTTTTATATCGACGAGTTCTGCTACCTCCGATATGCCACCGTTACCCGGGGCGCAATATAACTTGCCGCATTTCGGGCTCTGCGCTACCTTCCAACAGATGGCATGTTCACGCCCGCCCGAACCAATTACTAATATTTTCACAGGATCACGACCTCTTTGTTGCCCCTGACGACTCTGCCTATCGCGTGCGCCTTAACACCATTCTGCCCAAGGATCTTTATCGATCTTGCTACATCGCGCTTGGACACCACGATGACCATCCCTATGCCCATGTTGAACGTCCTGTACATCTCCCTGTCTTCGATGCCGCCTTTCTTCTGTATCAGCAAAAATATAGACGGCACCTTCCAGGAATATTTATCTATTTCTATCGCCATGCCTTTCGGGATTATACGCGGTATCTTATCGTAAAAAGCGCCGCCCGTTATATTGGCAATGCCCTTTATATCGACTTTTGCTTTAAGCGCGAGTATCGACTTCGCGTAGAGCTTTGTAGGCCTTAATAACTCTTTCGCGTGCTTTTTCAATTCCTTTGAATTAAGGACTTTGCGCACCAGCGAAAATCCGTTTGAGTGAAGCCCGCTCGACTCTAACCCTATGACTATATCGCCTCTTTTGGTAGTCCTGCCGTCTATAACTTTATTTTTGTCGGTTATTCCCACTCCGAATCCGGCAAGGTCATACTCTCCCTCTTTGTACATCCCCGGCATTTCGGCGGTCTCGCCGCCTATAAGGGCGTAGCCGGCTTCTTTACAGCCCTGGGCTATACCTTTGACGATGTCCCTTAAAACAGAGGATTTTATCTTTCCGGTGGAGACATAATCGAGAAAGAATAGGCCCTGGGCTCCGGAGCAAAGTATGTCATTCGCGCTCATCGCGACCAAGTCTATCCCGACCGTATCATGTTTATCGGCAAGAAACGCTATCTTTAATTTTGTCCCGACTCCGTCAGTGGAGGATACGAGGACCGGATCCTTGAATTTTTTTACATCCGGCTCAAAGAGCCCGCCAAAACTTCCTATACCGCTGACTACGCCTTTTATCTTTGTGGAAGCTGAAAAACGCTTATAATCTTTTACAAGCGCGTTCGCCTTATCTATGTCAACGCCCGCTGTTTTGTACGTAACGGTCTTCATTATTCCATCACCCGGCGCAGGACTTCCTGATACGCGCCCTCGACATTGCCCAGGTCCCTGCGGAATCTATCTTTGTCCAATTTCTCTTTTGTCGTCTTGTCCCAAAGCCTGCAGGTATCCGGCGATATTTCGTCGGCCAGGATGACTTTACCCTTATACCGGCCGAACTCAAGTTTAAAATCCACCAATATAAGGTTTTTTGAGTCAAAAAATTTCTTCATGATCTCGTTTATCTTGTAGGAATATTTCTTTATCGTCGCCAACTCTTTTTCTGTCGCTATCCCCAACGCCTTTACGTGGTCGTCATTTATCAAAGGATCGTGCAGCGCGTCTTCTTTATAGTGCCACTCCAATACGGGCTCTTTTAATATTATGCCTTCGTCCAGGCCCAATAATTTCGACATGCCGCCCGCGACGATATTTCTCATCGTCACTTCTATCGGAACTATCTTGACGCGCTTGACAAGCATATCGCGGTCGGAAAGGCGTTCTACAAAATGCGTCGGTATACCTTTTTTAGAAAGGAGCTTAAATATCTTTTCTGATAACTTATTATTTATGATCCCTTTATTGGTTATGGTGCCGCGCTTTGTAGCGTCGAACGCGGTAGCGTCGTCCTTAAATTCCTGTATGACAAGGTCCTTATCTTCTGTCTCGTATAATTTCTTTGCCTTACCTTCGTATATCTGTTTCAATTTCTCCATTAAATCCCAACCCTCCTGAATATCCTGTCCACATTCTTAATATAGTTTCTTATATCGAACATCTCTTCTATTTCTTTCACGCCCACCAGGGAGCGCACAGCGTCATCCCTAAGAAGCGCGTCTTGAAAATCTATGCCTTCTTTTTTCGCGGTGAATGCGAGCCGCTGCATTACGTCATACGCCTCATTGCGCGTCAAACCTTTGTCGATAAGCACCAACAGTATCTTGCCGGAGAATACAACGCCCTTCGACTTGTTGAGATTTTCGAGCATCCTGTCGGCATTCACGACGAGCTTGGCTACTATATCCGTAAATTTATTAAGCATATAGTCCAGTAGTATGGTGGAATCCGGTAGGATTATTCTCTCGACTGATGAATGTGAAATATCGCGCTCATGCCATAACACCATATCATCCATTGCCGCGTGCGCGTTGGCCCTCAATATCCTGGCAAGGCCCGACACCCTCTCGCAAAGTATCGGATTTCTTTTATGTGGCATCGCGCTGGAACCTTTTTGGGTAGGAGAAAAATATTCTTCCACCTCGCCTATCTCTGTGTGTTGAAGCAATCTAAATTCCGTCGCGAATTTCTCCAAAGATGTGCCCGTAATGGCAATGACGGTCAAAAACTCCGCGTGATGATCACGCTGGATTATCTGTGTGGATATGTGAGCGGCCTTCAGCCCTAATTTTTTGCATGTATACTCTTCGACAAATGGATCTATATTCGCGTATGTTCCTACAGCGCCGGAGATCTTGCCGACACTTACCATCTGCCGGGCTTTCTTCAGCCTCTCAAGATTTCGGTTCATCTCGTCGTAATACAGCGCTATCTTAAGCCCGAATGTCATGGGCTCGGCGTGGACAGAATGGGTTCTGCCCATCATAAGAGTCCTTCTGTGTTTGCGCGCTTTCGATTTCAGTATCCTAAGAAGCTTCTTCACGTCCTCTATCAGTATGTCGCAAGCCTCCTGCATCTGCACCGCAAGCGCGGTATCGAGGACATCGCTTGAAGTAAGGCCCTTGTGTATATACTTCGCGTCATCGCCCACATATTCAGAGACATTCTTTATGAAGGCTATGACATCGTGGTTGGTCTCCTTTTCTATTTCTTTGATCCTGTCGACATTAAAGCGGGCCCTTTTTTGGATCTGGGATAGCGCGCCTTTGGGGATCTTGCCGAGTTTAGTAAGCGCTTCGCAGGCGTATAGCTCAACGTCGAGCATCTTGGCAAAACGATTCTCTTCGCTCCATACACCGGCCATTCTTGGAAGTGAATATCTGGTAATCATAAGCTAAAATATTTTATATTATATAGGCGGGACTGTCAAGAGCTTACACCGGGGGTTGGTGTAGCCATATAATTACACCGGGGCGGTGTATTCCGCCGCCTTTATTTCGCGAGAGGCTATTACAGGATATCCTTTCATGTAAAGTGTGGGCCCGAGAAACCATGCCTTTTGCAGAATCTGGAAAACCTCTTCTTTAGGCATACCAGAGTAGTCTAATTTTATGTAGTACCTCAAAAGCATGTCGGCATAAAGAATGGAGAATTTTTCATACAGCGATCTTTTTGAAATAACATCCTCGAACTTATACCGTCTTAAGCCGGGATAATGCGCCTGCACATCTTTGACCGCTATGGGAGTCAACGCTAAAGGGCCGTACGCCTTATCCCCGGGATGCAGAAACCGAAGCGGGACTTCTTCGCCCGAAGCTTCAAGATAGTTAATGCCTTTTCTAAGATAGCGCCAAAGCTTCGTCCTTGTATACATACCGGCATTGCGCTCATTCAAATCTTTACCTATTGTAATCGCCGCTGGATCTATTAATTGAAGCGGTGCGGTGGCTTTCGGAGGAACTGACCCGGGCATAGCAATGCTTACCGCGCAGAATAGCGCTAAAGCATCTTTATAAAGCGTCGTGATTAGATGATGACTGACCATCGGTCAAGCCCCTTTCTTTACAGAGCCCGCCGAAGAGCAATAAATTAAAAAAGACCCAAGGCAAATTAACCGGGTCTTTCTTAATTCTACCCTTTTGGCAACGCAGCCCCCCGCCGATAAATTTGTTTTTAAAAATCTGGCGGGGCTGTCGCTTTGCGCCCTCACGTTACCGTGAGTTTGCCTTTTTCAATAGGAAATCCAAACTGTCACTACAAGTATATCATGAAACCGTACGAAATCCAATTAATCGGTCGTATTTTCCGCTACGAACTTCTCTATCTCTTTTATATTTTCCAGGATCAGTCTCGCTTTAGCAATTCCGAAGGAAAACGGAAATTTGTCCTCTTCGCTGCGCCTTAAGACCAATATCGGCTTGCCGTTATATTCACTTCTCTCAACCATTTTATCGCTCCTCCTTTTATTTTACGTTTATCTTTACAGGTTCTTCCTTCGGGCTCTTAGCCTTCTTGGGAATAGTTATCTCCAACACTCCGTCCTTATATGTCGCGTTAATCCCCGCCGGCGTCACTTCGCACGGCAGTTCTATCACTTTAGAAAAATTTCCAAAAAATCTTTCCTGTCTGACTACGCCCGGCGATTTTTCGCTTTTTAATATTTCGCGTGAACCGGATATCTTAAGGAACCTGTTATTATCCAGCACGACGTTTATTTTGTCCTTTTCCATGCCGGGCAGGTCCGCTTTTACAATTACGCTTTTATCATTCTGGAGGATATCGACGTAGACATCGCCCCCGAATGTATTCACGGATGTGTCGCCGGTTGCGGGGACAGTGGATACGACTTCTCTTACCAGAAGGTCCATCTCGCGTTTCATCTGGCCGAGCTTTTTACGCAGGATAGCCATGTCCCGGGAGGTATTGTCATCGTCCGTATTTTGAGCATACGCTATAGTAGAAAAAATCACCGCGGCCAACAACAGTATCAATACTCTCTTCATGATTCATCTCCTGAAAATTCTTATCGTCGTCATATGTTACACTATAAAAAAGGCATTGTCAAATAATTATGAGGGATAAAAAATTTCCTCCACCTACAAAAGCCCCCGAGGGATGGGGTACCTCGCGGGAACGCTTACTTTTCCCCTGCGAGGAAAAGTAAGCTCGGACTCATTGCTCGCTCTCCCGCCAAATAATGTAGAATAGCCCTATATGTTATGCGGTAGCCTTGTTTTTAAAGGTATTTGG
>JAUYOL010000028.1 GCA_030695905.1 Candidatus Omnitrophota bacterium
CCGCTGTCTGTTTTGCAGAGTCAATGGCCGCCTTGGCCTGTACGGATGTCATGTTCGTGATGTCTATCTTCAACTTAGCGGCTTCGGGCTTTAACGCGTCTATGGCAGCCTGTTCGGCTTTCCGGGCTTCTTCAGTCTTAGCGGATGGGGGTTCGGGTAGAGGATAATACTGTTTCTCGTATGGTATTTTTCCCTCATATACTTCGGGCCTTACTTTATAAATCTCAAAGCCTTCTTTAGTTTTTTCGATACAGAGCAGTTTCGCAACTCCTAAATTAAACAGTTCAATAACTGCTTTTATCTTGGCGAGTCTGTTTTTTGCTTGTTGGATATTGGCGGTTTTTTTGAAGCGAGCTAACTCATATTTTTGAATAAAATCAATTGAACGGGGGGTATAATTTATAGGTTCTCCCGCAAGATTAAAATAATGAAGGAGCTGATACCAATCATTATCCCTTAAAAGCCAAGACAACCTTAGGTCGTATATATCATAGAGATGGCTAACCACCGAAAGCTTTTCTTCATTGGTTAACTTATTCCATTCGGGATCTTTTATAATATGCTTAAGCTCTTTTTTGGCAAAACCTCTTCTGGATGAGGCGATGTTACTAGTAGTCAATGGCAGACCGAGATTCTGTAAAAATATCTTTTGTTTCCGCAGGAGTTCTGGGGTTCTGGAAAGGAGGCTTCTTCCTTTTCCATTCACAATGCCTAAACCTAACTCATCATGAAGATAGCGTATTCTCCCTTTTAAATCTATTTTCTGTGATTTAAGCAGCCCTTGGACGCTCTTGGAGGATAAAGACTTTAAAAACTCTATAGTCTGGTCGATCTCCGCACTGGTTATCTTGCTTTCTTCAGGTACAACTTGAGGCGGAGTTTCCGGCTGTATTACTGTTTCAGGCGGTGTTTCTAGAGGCTTTGCTGTTTCGGATGGCGTAACAACTGATGGTGGCTCTTCTTTAACAATTTCGGCTTTAGGTTCTGGTACCTTTTCTTCTGCCTCTTGTGATGCCTTGGCCTTTTCTTCATTAAGTCTGGCAAGCTCATCCTTTACTTTATCCGATTCGGCTTTTAAGCGAACTATCTCAAGATTTGCATCCGCTATCTCTTTCTCCTGCGCAAGACGTATCTTTTCAGCTTCTGCTAATGTTGCCTTTGATTGATCTATCTGGCTGTCTACGTTATGAAGAGCGTCTTTTGCTAATTGTATTTCTTGAGCTAAAAGTGCTTTTTCAGCCTCTTTTTCAGCTATTTCATGCCTAAGTTGATTTAACCTTTTTCGGCTCTTATATATGCTAATAGATAATATAATAATACCTAGACTTAGGATGCCCAGCATAGAAAGAATTGCTTCCCAATGACTGCCCAACCAAGTCTTTTCATTCTCCTTGGGATTTTCCACTACATTAGCAGGTTTCGTTTCCGCAGTATTAAGTTTACCTTTCAGAGTTGATGCTTCGGCTTCCAAAGATTGTTTCTTTTCTTCTAGTGCCTTTATTTTAAAAGCCGCTTCATTTTGTTCCTGAGCTGCTTTGGCTAATTTTTCTGCCTGGGTTCTATTCTCTTCTGCCTGAGCCCTTATTTTATCTTGAGCGATTTTTACTTCCTGTTCCGCCTCCTCTAACTTAGTCTTTGCTTCTAGCCTTTGAGCTTCTAACACTTCGACTTTTGCTTTATCTACTCTAGCCTCTTCTACAAGTTTTGCGATATTGGATAACATACCCTTGATTTCTTCTTGGCATTTCTTGATATCTTCTTGGGATTGCTTTAATAAATCCTTTATCTGCATTTCTACTTGCGATGGGTTTACACTTGGTTGAGTAGCCTGAGGCGCGAGAGAAACTTCTGGAGCCACTACGATAGGAGGAGTAACAACCTGAACATTTTTAGTTTCAATTATTCTACGGGCTTCTTCTACGGCTGTATCATAGGTAATTCTCTTTGCGCCTTGAGGTGTTTCAACTTCTACAGATATTATTCGTTTAGGAAAGACTCCTAACGAACCAACATCTTCATATGCTTCAGAACCTGTTACGGGCTTAAGACCTAAATCCTGGGCGAATCTTATTAAATCCTTCTCTGTGCCATATATTATCTCACTGCCATCAGAAAGCTTTACAATAGCGCCTACCACAGGATGATTGATATAGGGTGCGACTATATGTCTATTCCCTCTAGAATAGCTGATATTAGTTATATCCGCTGGGTTTATCCGTACTTCTTTTGTTTCTACATAGTAAACAGCGGTGGTGCCGTTATTCAGTTTTTTAGACAATTCCAAAGCCGATTCATAGGTAAGGGTTTTAACGCCTTCGGGCGTCTGGGCATCCATTGAGATAACGCGCTTTGGTGCTAGTCCTAATGATCCTACGTCTTCACGTTTTTCTGTTCCTGCAATAGGTGTAAAGCCAAGATCCTTAATAAATCTTCTTAAATCCCATTCTGTGCCGTAAACAATCTGTGTTCCGTCATTAAGCTTTACAATGGCTCCTACCACAGGATGATTGATGTAAGGCGCCAATAGATGCCGGGTGCCCCTTGAGAAAGCCACCTCAGTAATATTCTTTGTACTCAAGGCGGGTGTTTTATCTACATATATCTTGCCCTGCAAATCTAAAATCCGATCACCCTCTTTTAGTTCCTTTAAGCCAACTGATGGTTTTAGTTCGCCTGTTAACGGTCCTAAACGCATCTCGCCTTCGCCGCCTAATTTTAAAGATTCCCGGAGGCCTTCACCTTTTGAATCTTTAATCTTCTCTGCACCAAGAGAAACACCTGCGCTGACTTCAATAGGCGGTTTACCTTTCGGAATATCGCTTAAACCAATAGACGATTTTACGTCTCCAACCACAGGCAGAACATCTGCTCTGACTTTTCCTTTTACATCGGTAGATTCGGTTAAAGAAGACAAATCACGCAGTTTTTTCTCTTCGGTAGATTTAATATTAAATTTTAGGTCTACGGGTGGTGCGCCTTTTTTAAGGTTAACTATGGAAACTGAGGGTTGTATGCCCATATTTAAAGGCCCTGTTTTAGCCTTTACACCGACAGCCAAATCAATCTGGTCTTTGGCTACTTTTTCCTCAACCTGCCCTTGTCCTAAAGAAATCCTTGCATTTAGATCGACTATCTTCTCTCCCTCATGCGGCTTATTTATTGAAACAACGGTATCGTTACGTATTTGAAGCGGACCCAGGCGCGCGCTAAAACTAGTCGCACAGCCCGTAACCAACAATATAAGAGAAAACATAAGAGGCATAACAAGACGTCTGAATAATGGCAGGATTCTTTCCATTAGAGATGGTGCGGTAAGTTTTTTGGCTGGTCGTTGTTCTAAAGATTTTTCGGTGCTTAAGCGCTTGGATTCCTGTTGCCTTAAAGAATCTGCTATCTTCTTATCTATTACTTCTATATTCGCCTTTAATGCCTTTACCCTATCTAATATTGAAGTCTTCTTGCCTTGCAGATCCCTTAGTTTTTCTTCAAGCTGCTGTTTCTTTGTCTGTAATCCATCTAATTCTGCCTTGCGCCCGGCATCGGCATCATCCTGCTTCAAAGAAGATAACTTTGCGTTAATGCCGGATTTCTCAGTTTCTAAATTAGTAATATCTTTCTCTGCTTCTGCGATGACCTTCCTTAATATGTCTATTTCTTCAGATACTTTATCTCTATCCGCTGATAAGGCTATCTTTCCCCCGGATAGCGTATTGTCAACTTCGGCTACCTGTATGCCGAACTTCGCTGACACAGCCCAATGAGAATTTGTCTTATTTAGATCGCCTATCTTTTCTTTCGGACATATTTTTACCATATATGCCCTGCCGTCCTTTGAATACCTTACAGAAACAACGCCGTCTTCATTATTTATGCTATCCAAATCAAACCCGTTCAATAGTTCTATATTTTTTCTGAATTCTCTTTCGACAACGGGCTTAACATACCTAATCGGAAGATGATCAGTTAGTAAACAGGCGCCTATAGAGAATGCTGCTGTGAGGAACCTCATATCTGATAATACCGAGTTCTTAAACTCTATGGATTTTTCATTAGGGAAGGATTGCTGAAATACTGAAGGCGGAGAAAGTTTATGGGCTCCCATTTCGCCTCCGGTAGCCCATGTGATATCATACAGCAGGAATGCCTGAATGATTATTATTGAAATGACTCTTATGAAAAACCTTAGCCTCTTATTTTCGCTCCAAGCTATCATTATAGTCATATCGCCTAATTTTATTGATACATTACTGTGCCTGATGTTAAAGTAATCAAACTATACCATGAATTCCTTGCATTGCAACAACAATTATCTATATTTTTTATTACTTAACATTTCTGCATTGTTTCCCACTCGTGGTGACTGGAATTTCCTACGTCGTAGCCTATTCTTATTGTTGCCTTTTCCATAATCGGCATAGATTCTCAAGGACTCTTTCACATCATTCAATATTCCTTTACCGGGATCGCTGAGTAAATGGTGGCTAATTTTGTTGTTTGTGGCTGCTAGCGGGTTAAAATATACCTTAGCGCTTGTAATGCTGTTGTCTCCGTCTATGCCTTCTATTTCCAAGCTTTGCTCCTTTAGAATAACCTTTATGACAAAGTTGAACCTTTTATAGTTGTAGATCTCAGTAAAGATTTCTTTATCTGTCTTTGTCATATTACCGCGCCTTCCCCACCCTATCTATAGTGCCGGGTCACGCACGGGGAAAACGGTTGTCGTAACCCGGCTTCAGGATATTATCCTCTTGCCAAGCGTAGCAAGGAGAATATCCCGAATCGTTTAATGGGTTTTAGATTTTCATGGTCTTCGGGTATTACCTTGTGCTTCCCCCCACATTTATCACAATTAACTTGCTCAGGAGAAGCTGTATACCCTATGGACCCACATTCTGTGCACTGAACTCTCTCTGCCACAAAAATCGCCTTCTTTCTCATTTCTTAAGCGAGTCGATAAGGGTCAGCGGTATGTTATCGCCAACGCCCTTATCCTCATCGTTAAACAAATATGCTTCTTTGTTTAAAAGAAACATCCCTATTAAAAACGACAATATAACTGGCATCTGGTGCGAATGCTTCGCTATCTCAACTATATGGTTTACTCTAAACATAGGACACCTCTTTCTGTTCTTTTAACTACACTTAAAGTTTATCATAAATAAGCCATTTGTCAATAGTATCTGCAATACAATGGCTTATTTATATACTTTTATACTCATAACTTACTATGTTTATTGGTGTTATGATATTGTTAAGACTTAAAATAGGCATATATATTAAGCCATTTCTATATTTTTCTATTGACAAATGGCCTAGATATGATATAATTGTGATGTTATGAAAATCGGTGATAACATAAAAAAAATACGGAAAGCACAAGGACTAAAACGTTCTGACTTAGTAAAGAAACTTCGCTTTACTTACGGCGAGAACGCGTTGGGATACCGTACTATTCAGAGGATAGAGCGCGGTGAGAACCTGAAAGATAGGCTCTCTTCCTTATTGCAGCTTGCCTATGTTCTAGGTGTAGACTTAAATCAATTCTATAAAAGCACAGAATACGAGGATAAAGCGCAGTTAGAAGAAGCGGCCAAGGAGATCTGCATAACGAAGCCCAAAGCCAGGGGCGGAACATTTAGATATAATGATAGGGCTGTCCTAGAAATTGTCTCCCCGAAGAATAGCGGCTATATGTCAATGCTCATGGAGCTTGAGCCGAATTCCAAGACAAAGCAGGAACAGGATCCTGAAGCAACCATAAAATTTATGTTTGTTATAGCGGGTGAAATAACGATTGTAGTAGAAGAGCTTGAAAGGACGCTATCTAAGGGAGATTCCGTTCAGATAAATAGCCACAGACCGCATCATTTCGAGAATAGATCCAAAAAGAAATCTCTTGCCATATTGTATCAAAATCCGAAGCGGTTCTAAACCAACGGGAAAAATTGATTTCTTTTTTTCAGCTCTTTTGTCACCTTATCGTAAAGTTCCACTAGCGAGCTGCCCTTCGTTATGTATTCGTCAATACCTCTACTCTGACATGCCTCAAATACCTGATCGCTATCCCATCCTGTAAAGACTATCTTATACATGGGCATGTCCTTAGCAATGTCTAGTACCTCGATACCGCTTTTTTTAGGCATCCTTATATCAAGAATCATCATATCGCAGGGATTATTCTTTATATATTCTATCGCGTCTTCGCCATTTATGGCCGATGGGAAATTGCCCTTTATCCGCAATTCAAGATAATTTTTGATATTATCTAACTGATCCCGTTCGTCATCTACTATCAATATCGTGGGAATACTCACTTTGTCTCCTCCTCGTATATTTCATTTATCAGCTTGTGCGCCGCTTTGAGAACATCATCAAAGTTATAGGGTTTAATTATATAAGCTGAAGCCCCTAAATCCATACAGGTTTGACGAGTCTTATCATCTTCCACCGCGGTAAGCATGATAACACGTATTTTTGGGTTTATTTTTTTGGCCTGTCTCAGAACATCTATCCCTGTCATGCCTTCCATAATAATATCTAATACAATGATATTGGGCTTTTCTTTTTTAATGAGCGCAATGGCTTCGGGACCACTAGTGGCGGCCATAGCATGATAGCCTCGCTGTATTAGGAATTCTTTTATTTGATGCGATACTCCTGTTTCATCATCTACAACTAAGAATTTTATCATAACTTTTACCTCTCAATCATTTGAAGGCAGCATAACTGTTATTCTAGTGCCAAAAGAAGGTGCGGCTTTATAATAGAATTTGCCTCCCATACGCTCTAATATCTTTCTTATACCTTGCTGTTTCTTTATTTTATCGGGTGGCAAGTCATCTAACTGGCGGCACACGGGATCCTTTATAATGATTATTTTCCAAAGCTTTCTTAAAGTAAAAGATATCATAACTTTTGGATTATTAAAACCTAAGTATGTGAGAAGCTCCGTCCATTTTTCGATAGCATCTCCGTGAAGATAGCCTTCAACGGCGATCTTGTTTATTATCCTGAGTCCGGAAATCAATGCGCCCCAGTCTTCAAGTTCTGATTCCAAAGCTGCATCTTGTCGTGCCTCGAAACTAGGTAAAAATGTCTGGCGTTCTTTCATTTCATACATTAATGCCTTCCCTTTGTTAAAATACTTTTCGGTTTCTTCTAGACACTTCAAGCGGGCAACGGGATCGGAAAGTCCTCGAAGAGCCATGAGGTTTTTTCCCATTTCCTGCTTTGATTTTTCTATCTCACGAGAAAGCCTTTCAGCGATAAAAATTTCCTTGAAAAGTTGAAATAATCCTATCCGTTTTTTCTTGTTATTAAGTAATGGGCTTACCATAATCCTATACTATACTCCCGTATCCCTTGCCCTCTTGTATCAATTTCTTGTTTATATAGTCTATAACGTCTTTTACTGTCTTCGCTTTTTCTGCATCCTCATCAGGAATTTCAATGCCGAACTGTTCCTCTAATTCCATTACAAGCTCGACCGTATCAAGAGAATCGGCTCCGAGGTCTTCTACAAACCTAGCGTCATCCTTTACTTCTTCCTCTCTTACACCCAATTGTTCCGCTATAATTTTAACCGCTCTATCTTTTATATCCATGAGCACCTTAATACTTACCTAAAGCAGTAAGCTTGTCTTTGCACAAATTCATCGCCTTTACCATATATTGGCATATCGGTTGAAATTTCTTCACCTCTTCGCCGAATTGCAATAAGTTTTCTTTCTTGTCATATTTTAAAAGATAGTTGTACGATATCTCGCAAGTTTCCTCGGCTTCCTTTAAGCCTTTTAATCCATGATTGATACACTCCTGCAATGTATCAGCAATATCCTTGCTTTCTATTTTATCTAACGCAGCTGCTACTAATTTGAGCTGCTCGGCGATTTTCTCTCTACAAGAAAAGATGTCCTTATAAGCATTGGTCAAATTTTCTTTGAGATTGCCTTCCAGTCTTTCCATATTGAATGTGGTAATATATGAAATGCATATTTGAGACATCGTATTTATCGTACCTGTAGGGCCCGATAGATCATGAAATAGCTTGTGGAGAGGCTCATTTATCATCTTTATATACTCTTATTTTATATTCTTCGCCAATTCTTGTAATGTATCACTAAGTTTGTCAAAGTCTATTGGCTTACCCAAGAACATAAAGGGGTTATATTGGTCGCATACTTTTACAATACTATCGTCCTTGCCATAGCCCGTTGCCACGATGACTTTTATATCTGGATATTTTTGGCTTGTTTGTTTTAATACCTCAATACCTGTTATAGGTGAATCTTCTAGCTGCAAATCACATAATACTACATGAGGTCTTTCCTTTTCGATTATTCTAAGGGCTTCATCGCCCTTTGGTGTAGCAAAAACTTTGTAGTCCATCAGTTCGTATATATCTTTTAGGCTATTTAACAGGATTATATCATCCTCAAGGATTAGTAGCTTTAGAGCCATTAAAGCCCTCCTGTTCTTTTGGAAGTTCTACTGTAAAGGTAGTGCCTTTGCCGTATTCTGAAGAAAACGAAATCTTGCCCTTATGTTGTTCTATCCAGTCCTTCATAGAATATAAACCTGCTCCGTCGCCCTTACGCTCCGCTGACTTTGTGGTAAAGTACCCTGCAAAGAGCTTTTCTTTTACATCATCCTTCATGCCTATGCCATTATCTTCGATGGTTATAGCAATATTTCCGCCTTTGTCTTTAGCTGTAATGGTTATCTTACCTCTGTATGTGCCATCCGGTTTTAAATAAGAGTCTCTCCACATTATGGCATCGAATGCGTTATTTATTAAGTTTTCAAGGATCTGCTCTACCAAGCTTTCATTCCCTATTATGTGAGGGAGGTTTTCTGAGACGCCGTTGGTTATAACAGGTGCTGAGATATTTCGCTCCAAGACGTCTTTTGATTTTGTGCGAGAGGACTGTTCTAACGCTTGTTTTACGATTGCGTAAACATTCAATTCGGCGAAATCTTCCTTGACCTTCGCGGGATAAAGGATAGCATCGAGCATACGCTTACCTTTTTCTGCTTCCTTTAATATCCCCTGCATACTATCCTTTGTTACGTTTAGTAAAGACTGTGCTTTTTCAAGAGTTACCTCTTTCGACTCCGTAACCTTTATAGCGGTAGATACGAATTTAGCACTGGCGGCGAGTCTCGCTAATATGTTTTTCATCTGATGAGCCGCTCCAACAGAAGTTTTATCAATACCTTTCTTCTCACTTTTTTCCGCTATCTCCTTGGTAAGTTGGGCATTCTTTATGGCAATCGCTTCTGTGCGCGCCAAGTCCATGAGCATAGTTAACTCTCCTTGAGTATAATACTCATCTGATTTTTTCTTACCCAAAAGGATAATACCTATAAGTTCATCGCGAATTAATAACGGCACCGCTAAACTAGCCTTAAGGCTAAGCATTTCGTTTTTTATTTCTTCGCTTATTTTTTTGTCATTTTCATCCTCAATGGATAAAATATCTTTTATTGACTTCAAGCATTCTGAGATCGGTGAGTCCTTTCCAATAACCCGGACTGCGCTTTCATCCTTAGCACCGTGCGATATATATCTGTCATTGTTTAATAGAAGAATATCTGAATATTTAGGATGAAGTTTCTCTAATAAATCTATGGTTCTAGTAACAATTTCGTCGATATCCAACACCGTAGCGACATCATCTATGAAAGGTTTTATTATTTGGCTATAAAAGTCATACTTTTTTTGAAAAAGGTATTTATTGGTAATGGCAATTAAAAAATTTTCTATTGGCCTATACGCAAGAATTATAATCAAACAACTTATAGCGGCCCCTAAAAGTCTGCCTCCCATAATAACCTGCTGTATCAAAAATGTTATTCCAACAAATATGCCGAAGATTATTGTAAGTAAAGTTGCAAAAACAACCGTCTTTTTAATTACAACATCTACATCCATGAGGTGATGTCTTAAAATTGCGTAAGTTGCTATGAGGCAATAGATAGGAATGGTAATATTACCAAAAGGGTAAATAGGGATTTTAAACATAAGGATAAGCGTTGAGGCTCCGCCTACAAATCCAGTAAGAAATCCAAAAATTATATAAAGAGTCTGAATGCGTTTAGCACCTTTTGTTTTTGGGAAAAATCTTAATAACTCAAAGAAGCTAACGCATACTATAAACAACCATGAAAAAACAAGGCTGGCATAAAGCCAAGTAGCATCGTTATAATAAGGGATGCCATAAACAAAACGTGTTTTTGCAAATAGCAAATTTGTAAAAAAACAAAAATAGAGAAAAAACATGCTCCATATATACACAGCAATAAGTTGTATTCTTCGTTGCAGACCACAAAAAATACATACCAAATGATAAAAGAAGGTAGCGATAAATATTCCACCGGATTGACCAAACCTCCATCCGAACAGCGCCATTGGCTCACTAGCTGCCCTACTAACCCAAAAACAACCATAACCCCATATAGCCACTGAAATGTTAAAAAAAGCTAGTATGCGATGAATCTTCGCTCTGCCAAATATCAGTGTAACAAGAGCTAAAATTGTGCAAAAAACACCGCAAGCAATGCTTGTTACTGCAAATAAATTCATAGGCTCTTCTTTTCTCTTCTTGTAATAATCTGTGCTGTGTCACGCCCCAAATATACAACTCCTGGTATGCCTTGTGCTAAGGTAGTCCAGTGTCCTGTCAAATATAAATTCTTTATGGGTGTTGTCTGAGATAGGCCAGGAACGGCAAATTGGGTAGGCAAACTCTCCCAACCATAAGAAGCTCCTTCGTGATTTAATGTCCATTTATACAATGTATATGGCGTTGCAGCATCGCTTAATACAATATGCTTCGATAAATCAGGTGTTATAAATTCAAGTCTCTTAATAAAACTTTTTATTAGTTTATGCTTTTCAGTTCTCCAGTATCCTATATCTTTAAATGACGAATTAATGAACATCGTAATGCTTTTTTGATCTGGCATAACACGCATCATGAGCCACGTAGAGTTATTTATCATACCTTTTTTAGCCCTATCATACATATCCTCTATATCGTAATTGGGCAGTAACCACATATTAACACCGGGTTTAGGCAAAGAATTTAATTTCCCATCTATTCCCAAGTATAAAATAAACATGGATAAGGAATGACTGAGTAAGCTAAGCTTATTTATTATTTCCTTACCGATTATTTCCTCTCCAATCAAATTTTGGAAAGTTAGAAGGGAATCGCAATTTGAAATTACATATTTTGAAGTTATAAAATCTTTATCCCATACTTCTACTCCTTCTACTTTCTTATCTTTCAGCTTTACTCTAGTAACTAGGCTAGACAGAGATAGGTCACCTCCATACTCTTTAAATCTCTTGGATAGAATGTCAGAGAATGCTTGCATGCCACCTTCTGGATAATAACCACCATCTATAATGAATTCCTTATAAAACTTGGCAGCCGTAAATGCTGAAATTAAAGATGCTGGCAATCCTAAATTTCCTAAAATAAGCACAGAGAAAAACGCCTTCAATTTTATATCATTAAAATATTCGTCTAATAGATCTTTTAATGTTCTATTTCTCAGTTGTGCACTCGCTAACCCTTTAGAATTGTCTAAATAAGTTAAAAAGGTTTTTATATTTTTGCTTTCTTTTGGAAAAGCATTCCCTAACTCGTTAATCGTTTTATCAAGTTTATTCCAAAAAGAAATGTTATGATCCGGCGATATAATAATGTCCTGCGGATCATGTCTATGTATTTTGATTCTTGACTCTATATCTAACCCTTTAATAACCTGCCTAATGATACCGTCGTTGCGTAAGCTACCTAGAGAATGAGCACACGCATCGAAATAAAATCCATTGCGCGAAAATGAGGTACAATAGCCACCGGGCTTGACATTCTTTTCAACAATCAACGTCTTCAGTCCAGCTTTCGCCAAATAACATCCGCATACAAGCCCACTAATACCTGCACCAATAATTATTGCATCATAATCATATTTATGGGATGACATCAATCAAGTCTCCTAAATATCGCCGCCGCATTATAACCAGCAAATGCCGCACATATTTTCATAACCATTTTTAATTTTTTATCAATCTTTTCTCTCACCAAACTTATATTATATGCCGGATTCGTATTGTCAGAATTTAAAGTAGGTATAATCGTTTCATTTTTTAGCGAAAGCAACAGGATTGCTGTTTCTAGCAAAGCACTCCCACCTAAATTATGGCCTACATACGGCTTGAAGGCTGTAATAAGAGGTTTATTCGATTTTACCCCAAAAGTATCCGTAATTGCTTTAGACTCATAATAATCTATAACATGCGACCCTATGCCATGTGGACAAAGAAGATCTATTTCTTTTTTATCAACGCCGCTTTGTTTAAAGGCTTTTGATATGGCTCGCTGATATGAGTCGCTACCAACCTTAGGGACTGTTACCTGCCATCCCTCAAGAGAAAAACCGCCACCTAAATATTCAGCATATATTGGGGCGTTTCTTTTCTTTGCGTGCTCCAATTCTTCTACGACGATGGCAATTCCCCCATCTCCAAACGCCAAACCTTTACTATCTTTTGAGAATGGTTTCATAACACCATCCTTAGAATAAATACCTAAGTCTCTAAACCAAATATATTTATATATATCCGGATAGTCTGAAGCCGCAACTATAACGGTAGAATTTTGACCATTCTTTATCATTTCACTCGCTGTTTCAATACCATATAAACCAGAAGCGCAGGCGTTACATATAAATAATGAATGCTGCCGCACGTTAAAAACTTTGGCTATGTGAAAAAGAGTCATAAAGGGCTGAACATCATAACCACTTCTTATACAATCCTTATAAAGCTTGTCATAGAATTCTTTCTTTGACAAGTCTTTCGACTTATCTTTTAGTATATTAAAAGCGCGGTCACTTACTTTAGACAGAAATGGTATTAATCCCATATTTTCATGAGTCAAGACAAGCCCAAAATCATTTTCTTCATATGGTTTATAGTCTAAGCCGCTATCGTCAAGTGCTAACTTTATCGCAGCAATCATATAATATAGATCTACGATCTCATCGCCCTCTTTCCAATCCTTAACCCAGTCTAATAACTCCTTATTAATTCCGAATTTAGTTATATCAAAGCCATCAACTTTATGAAAATAATACTTATCCCATAACTCTCCGTCGATACGAGATTCTTCCAGCTTTATATTAGTCCTGCCCTCAAGCAAACTTCCCCACAAAGCTTCCTTGCCAATACCTATAGAAGTTATGGGGCCTATACCAGTTATAACAATTCTTTTATCTTTAGCCATTTTTTCTCGCTATCAATTCCCTAAGGAAGCTAACGGCATCTTTTACTGTTCTAAGTTTACCCAATTCACTGTCTTTGACTGCAACTTTGTATGTTCTCTCAATTTCTGTGGCTATCTCTATTATCTTTAGGGAATCTATACCCAAATCATCGACTACGTTAGCGGTGTCACTTATTTCTCCAACATCCAAGCCTGTCAATCGGGAAAGGATCAGTTTAACTTCCTGTTCTAAACTATCAGGCATAGCTACCCCTTTTCTATTATTAGTTTTGAAACTTTTTAATTACAAGACAAGCATTGTTACCGCCGAAAGCAAAGCCATTATTTAGGGCTATATTAATGGTCTGTTTTCTAGAAACATTAGGAACACAATCAATATCGCATTCCGGATCAGGCGTTTCATAATTTATTGTTGGAGGCATTATGTTATTTTCAACTACAAGGCAACAAGTGATAGCTTCAATAGCTGATGCCGCTCCCATAGTATGACCTAACATAGATTTAATTGAGCTTACTGGTATTTTCTTATCGCCAAAGATTTGCTTTATGGCTGCGCATTCCGCCCTATCGTTAAATATGGTTCCTGTCCCATGCGCGCTGATATAATCTATATCATTTGGAGTTAAGCCTGCGTCTTTAAGGGCATTCTTCATACAAGACGCAAGCCCTTCTGCTTGAGGATTAGTCATGTGATGCGCATCACAGCTTAATCCATATCCTAAGATTTCTGCGTATATATGGGCATTTCTCTTTTTCGCCTGGTCTAAAGTCTCTAAAACTACAATACCTGATCCTTCGCCCGGAATAATACCTTTTCTATTCTTGTCAAAAGGCTGGCATTTCTCAGGCGCTGTGGCACTTACCTTATTAAACCCTGTAAACGCGATCCAAGAAAATGAATCAGAGCCTCCTGCCACTATTATATCCGACTCATTAAACTGTAATAAATCGTATCCGTAACCAATGGCATAATTACCTGCGGCACAGGCGGTGGTAAAGATACGGTTTCGTCCTTTTAGCTTAAACTCCATCGCGACAGATGAAGGTATATTATTTAAGGGAGACTGATAAAGAGCTAAATTGCCTACTTCTTTTTGACCCGATTTAATCCAAGTATGGTCGGCTTTCTCAACAGATTGTATCTCACCCATAGTGGTGCCTAAGCAGACGCTTGTCTTATAGTTAGATATAGATCCATCTGATAGCTGAGCGTCTTCTAATGCTAATTTTGTCGCACTCATCGCCAGTTGTGATGCCCTGCCGATTAACCTTATTCTCTTTTTGGAGATAAAATCTTCCGGATTGAAGTTCTTTATTTCTCCGCCTTTATGCGTGACGTGTTTAGATGTGTCATAAGACGCTACCTCGCTGATACCGGATTTTCCCTTTAGCAAATTATCCCAAAAGGCGTTCTTGCCAATACCTATAGAGCTAATAACGCCTAACCCAGTAACTACGACTCTTTTCTTCACACTTTTCTCCTGACAAACACGAATTCACCTGTAGAAATAGTCTCATCTTTTACGGTTGCTTTTACCTTTGCATAAACATTATCTTCCGTAACTCTAACCGCCTCAGATATTATCTTTAGCTCATCCCCAGGTAAAACTGTTTTGAAGAATCTGGTATCTTTTACGACACCTAAATAGAAGTTTAGCTTTTGCTCTTTTTTTTCAGGCTTGTAGACCAAAAATGTTGATGCTTGTGCCATAGCTTCAATAATTGATGTTCCTGGCATAATTGGCTCATCAGGAAAGTGCCCTTCAAAAAATGGTTCGTTAATGCTCACGTTTTTAATGGCAACCACACGTTTTCCCGGCTCCAAATCTATGATTTTATCAATCAAGAGAATAGGATACCTCTGCGGTATAAGGTTCTTTATCTGATTAATATCAAGGGTTATCATGACTATCCTTTATGCTTTCCAATAATCAAAACGCTATTAGCGCCATTAGGTCCGAAGGAATTTATCATTACTTTGCCAAGGTTTTGTTTTCTTGCCTTATTGGGAACATAATCTAAGTCACACATTGGGTCTTTCTCTTCAAGATTAACCGTAGGCGGTATGAAATCTTTTGATATACTGCCCAAAGCAGCAGCTACAGCCATGGCACCCGAAGAACTAAACGATTCACCTATCATAGATTTTATTGCTGTAATTGGTATTTTTAATGCTTTGTCTCCAAAGACTTCTTTTATAGCTTTTGTCTCAACAGCATCAGCATCTTGTGTGGAATTAGCATTAGCAAACACACAGTCTATATCATCGGACTTTAAGCTCGCGTTGGTTAAGGCTAATTTTATTGCTTCAACGATACCTGTTCCTTTAGGATTAAACTTATCTAAACGAAATGGATCAAAGTTAGAACCAACACCTAATACTTCAGCGTAAATATTAGCCTTGCGTTCTTCGGCCTTTTTCAAATCTTCTAAGATAAATACGGCTGATCCTTCTGAAAAAATAATACCATCCCTCCTCTTATCGAACGGGCATGATAATGGTTCTTTATCGTTATTTAAACCTGACAGATACCCTAATCTATAGAATCCGAAGAACGTCTGAAAACACATCTCCTCAACCGCTCCAACTATTACTCTATCGGCTCTATTAGCGTTTATACAATGAATGGCATAGTCTAATGCGTCTATAGAGGCGCAAAATCCTGTGGAAATAGTAGCGTTAGGGCCTTTAACGCCGTAACGAATAGCAACGCGACTCGCAGGTGAATTAACCACGGTATTTGGAAATCTTGACGCATTTACAAAATTAGGCCCCTCTTCCAAAGACTGCCTGTCAAATTGAGACAAGCTGTTTAGGCTACCAAAGGTAGTGCCTATAGATATGCCTGTTACAGGAGAATTGATATTCGATAAATCTATTTGACTATCTTCTAAGGCAAATTTAGTAGCGGATGATAGAAGAGTTGTTGACCTATCCAGATCTATAAGCCCCTTCTTGCCTAAGATATCTACTGGATTAAACCCTGCAATCTCGCCACCTATCTTGACCTTTAAATCAGATGTATCGAATAACGTGATCGGTTTAAAACCAGTTTTGCCTTCTGATAGGCTCTGCCAATATTGATCCTTGCCAATACCTATGGGAGAAATTACGCCTAATCCTGTTATAACAACTCTCTTCTTGTATGAAGTCAAAATTGCCTTCCCTTTATATTGCAAAACCGCCATCAACCTTTATAACTTGACCTGTAATATAAGCAGACTGATCGCTTGCTAAAAATGTTACTACTTTAGCAATTTCCTCAGGTTTCCCGAAACGGCCAAAAGGTATCATTTTAATAAACTGCTCTTTTTGTTTAAGATCCTTTGTCATGTCAGTATCGATGAAACCAGGTGCGATAGCATTTACTCTAATACCAAAAGAAGCTACTTCTTTCGCTAGGGATTTTGTAAGCCCTATTTCGCCTGCTTTAGCGCTTGAGTAATTTACCTGTCGAGGAATTCCTATTACACCAGATACGGATGATATATTTACTATGTTTCCGCTCTTCTGTTTCATCATAGATCCTATACATGCCTTTGCCATATTGAAATAGCCGGTCAAGTTTGTGTTTATAACATCAAGCCATTCTGATGGTTCCATAAATACAAGCGCCTTGTCTTTGGTGATCCCTGCGTTATTAACCAAGATATCAATCTTGCCGAATTTGGTCAGCGTCTCTTCAAGTACATTTTTTGCCTCATCAAATACTCTGACATCGGTTTTTATTGCTTCGGCTTCACCTTTGAGCTCTTTTATTTCGTCTAAAATTATACCGGCGGATTCGTCACTTTTGAGGTATGTAAATACAACTTTGGCGCCATGTTGAATTAACTCAAAGACTATTGCTCTGCCAATACCTCGGGTCCCACCCGTAACTATTGCTATTCTATCCTTTAATAACATATATATTTGCTATCCTTTTACCAGCCTCTGCTCTACACATATATTATTGATAAAGCTTATGAGCTTTTGGTTCATTTCAATTAGCTGCTCATGGTTCATTACATTCTGTATGCATCTTTTCACATTCTTCTGCTGTAGCCGCGTTTCAAACATGCCACCGCGCTCAAATAAACTATGAATTACAATTTCATCGGGTTGTATTTTAATGCCTCTGATCAAATCTATCATGTTTAGAATATCGCCTTCGCTCATCGCATAATCATTTATCAACACAATGTTCGGCTGGTACTCACATAACTCGTGCAATATAATCCCCGACAGACTATCTATGCCACAATATATTACTTTTTTCTCGTATTCTCCCGGGCAAAAATCAGGATTGTTAAACAACCCCGAAGTGAAAGCATACATTTCAATGCTTGGTTCTATGAATAACAATTTTGCTTTAGGAGTTTGTTTACTTATGGACTGCGCTTTTTCTTTAGTCGGATATACCCTTGTATCTTGCTTAATTTTATCTATAACGTAGCGAATCCTACCTATTAACTGGGCAACATCTATAGGTTTCGCAAAAAACCCGTCTATGCCTATCTTTTCAATTTCGCCCTTCACCTCTTCATCGTAGGCGGTCATTATAATTACTTTGGTCTTGGGTTTATCTTTTCGTACGTGCTTTAATATCTGGATACCATCTACACCTGGCATTCGCACATCAAGAAGTATGAGGTCAAGGGTTACGGAATCGATGATTTTAAGCGCTTCATTACCATCAAGCGCGGTAAGCATGTCGTAGCCTAAAGTCGTAAAAAAACCTTGAAGGCCCATCGTTATCTTTTTGTCATCATCTACTACTAATATAACGCCTTTTCCATTATTGTTCATATATCCTCCCGATCCTTTGCCATTAAGCTATCTTTTGTTTATCCACTTATCTATTTCGCTTGTTCTATACCGATAGCGACCTCCTAGCTTATGAAATGGTAATTTCTTGTGGCGCATCCATTTATACAGGGTCATTCTAGATATTTTAAGGTATTTCAGTACCTCTGAAGTTGTCATCAAATCATCTGCCATTTTATGCCTCCTGGCCTGATTTTACATTATTAAACTAAACGTAAACTATCGTAAAGAAAAGTATACACTATATTATAGGAAATGGCAAATGGGCTAATAAAAAGGTTTAATGTACTCATCGAAAAACAAGCCTTTTAGTCAGCTTTTTATCCCTTTTAACAACCCAAAATACCTGCTCTCATCGCCTTGACTTGTGGCAGTTAGTATGGCCTATATGACATGAGGCTAGAGGAAAAGGTTTTCAAGAAAGGAGGCGCGTTCCCATGAGAAAACACATACATATAGGAATATATATAGGGACGATCCTTTTGGAGCGGGATTTGAAGTATCAAAGATGGCTTAAGATGGGACGACCTATGTCGTTTTTACCGCAGGCGAATCCTATCCAAAAAGCCAAATAGGAAGATGTGATCAACGAAAGGAGGCGTTGAAATGATCGCAAAAAAGAAGCAGGCAGTATCGATAGCAGAAGTAAAAAAAGAGGCTGGCTTATACCTAGAAATGCAGGCGGTGATTGGAGATCCCGATGCAAAATATCTAGGCATAGCCAAGGGCGGAGGCAAGTGGTTCAAGAACTACAAGACAGGAACCTTATATCGTACTGATAAAGGCGAGAATGGATATGAGGTTAAAGAAACCCGTAAACCAAAGGAGGGCGCGGTGAAAGCAACTAATAAAAAGGTTAAAATTAGCGGTCCAACTCGGCAGGAGCTTATGGAAGAGGCCAAGGCTAAGAAGATCGCCAACTTCAGAGTTATGAATAAGGTAGAGCTTGCTGAAGCCGTAAAGCCAAGTACAGCAAAGGGTCGAATCGAAGAGATCCAAGAGGCCGCAGTAAAACGCTGGAAATCCGGATGGAAATTCCAGGATAAGAAGAAAACAGAGAAACAATAGGCAACACAGAAAGAGCGCCTTTGGTTAGGGGCGCTCTTCTTTAGGCAGTTATTTAATGCTTAATAAATCTGCCGATACCGCCTTGACTTGTGCCGAATAGTATGGCCTATATGACATGAGGCTAGAGAGGAGGTTTTTCAGCGATGAAAGAGGGCATTTTAGCGAGAATACTGGCTCTTAAAACAGCGTCCTTGTCTGAATTACAAAAGGAATATGAGGCCATATTTGATGGTAAAAAGGCGCCGTCTAATAATAAGACATATCTATGGCAGAAGATTGCCTATCGAATGCAAGAGCTTGGATATGGCAGTCTTCCGGAAGAAGCGCGAGACAAAGCCAAGGAACTGGCTCAAGAATATGATCCTATTAATAATAAGGCACTGCGACCGAATGGTATTAATAATGGCACGGATAAGCGATGTATTTCGCGTGATAGGCGGCTTCCTATGCCGGGTACTCTTATTACCAAAAATTATAAAGGCGTCGAAATCCGAGTCAAAATACTCGAAAAAGGCTTTGAATATAACGGCAAAACTTATAAGACGCTTACTGCGATAGCTAAAGAAATAACCGGATCACATTGGAACGGATACTTGTTTTTCAATTTATAGGTGGGTTATGAAAACGGACATCGCTAAAAAGAGATTGTACTGCGCGATTTACACTCGAAAATCAACTAGCGAGGGTTTAGAGCGAGACTTTACATCTTTGGATAACCAGCGCGAGTCCTCTGAGAGTTATATTAACAGCCAAAAGAGCGAAGGATGGATACTCTTACCGGATCGATATGATGATGGCGGTTATACGGGTGCCAACACCGAAAGGCCTGCCTTGCAGAAGCTCATTGCCGACATAAAAGAAGGCAGAATTAACTGCATTGTAGTCTATAAAGTCGATAGATTATCAAGGTCATTGCTTGACT
This sequence comes from Candidatus Omnitrophota bacterium, assembly GCA_030695905.1. NCBI lineage: Bacteria > Pseudomonadati > Candidatus Omnitrophota > Candidatus Omnitrophota bacterium. The sequence goes on from JAUYOL010000028.1 coordinate 20,096, forward strand.
TCGTTAAACTCTTGGAGCTTTTCGAGAAATATAACGTCGTCTTTGTCTCCGTAACTCAGGCCTTTAACACCAACAATTCTATGGGAAGACTTACATTGAACATTCTGCTGTCTTTCGCCCAATTTGAGCGCGAAATTATCAGTGAACGCGTCAAAGACAAAATGGGCGCTGCCCGCAAGAAAGGCAAATGGCTTGGCGGAAGGACTATATTGGGCTACGATCTCGATAAAGTTAACCATAAGCTTTTAATTAACGAGAAAGACGCAAAAATAGTCTGCGAAATATTCGATTTATACATTAGCGAAAAGTCTTTCCTATCGGTAGCGAAGATTTTGAATGAAAAAGGATATCTTACTAAGAGACACGCAACCAAATCCGGCGATCATGGCGGTATAAAATTCAAGAATACGAATATCCATTTTATAGTGAAGAATGTTTTATATATCGGCAAAGTCAAATATAACGGTGAACTTTACAAAGGCACGCATGAAGCCATAATCTCGGATGAAACGTTCAACAAAGCGCAGGAAATTATCGCTAATAATCGCGTAAGGCGCGATCATTCCGAGAATACGCATAATACTGGCCTCCTCAGCCGTATCTTGCGCTGTAAGGCCTGTAACGGCATTATGTTCCACACATATACCAGTAAGAAAAAAGACCGCAAATACCGCTATTATGTCTGCCTAAATGCCCACAAACGAGGCTACGGCAACTGTCCCACCAAGTCGGTGAATGCTCAGCACATTGAGAATGCCGTAATCGAATCTTTGATTAAAATAGCAGGGGATTCCGAGCTACGGAAAGGCGCTCTCGAGGAGGTAAACAAGCATATCCGGGAAGAGATCGAAGCCCATGACAAAAAAACGAAAGTATTAATCAAGGATGCGCGCAATCTGCATGATAAGATCGACAATTTAAAAGAAACCCTGAAAACTCCGACCGAAAATAAGCGTGAATTGGAGCAGGAACTAAAGACTCTTACGGCTAAATACGGCGAATATGACCGCTTATTGACCGAAGCTCGCTTGAAAGAGATGTCTTTAGGCCAAAAAATCATCACAGACCGTGAGCTTGAGCAGGCATTAATAGTAAATTCGCCCATTTGGGAAACGTTCTTTCCCCAAGAAAAACACAAAGTGCTAAAACTCATGCTTAAAGAAGTTGATTATAGCGGTACGGACGCCAAAATTGGGCTTACGTTAAACCACGGCGGCCTTAAATTCTTATACCTGCTATTACATCCAGAGCTGCAAAAGGATCTGAAGCCCTTCGACAGGCTCAGGGCTTCATCCTGAGCTAAGTCGAAGGATGAAATAAGCGAGGATTTTATGGGAACTGACCTGAAATTTGAATTTAAGGTAGATTTACAACCAGTTAGGCATGCCTCTCCAAGATGCCGCATGGCTAAGATCTCACATGAGCCGAGGCTGCGCCAGTACTTGGTGCTGGCTTATCAAATACAAGAGATGCTTGATAGTGCTAACGCCTTAAGCGCGAAACAAATATCGGAGTGGCTTCATATGACTCCGCCGAGAGTCAGCCAAATCCTGAATTTGCTGTTCTTGAGCCCTGCTATCCAAAAAGAAATCCTTCTGTCAAATGATGAAAAAATCCGCAACTTAACCGAGCATAAAATACTCGCCATCACGAAAGAAATCGAATGGGAAAAGCAGCAAGTTATGTGGAACGACCTTCTAAAATAACCCGCCCTTAGCTATCAAAAGCCTCTCTAGTTAATAATCAGAGAGGCTTTTGCTGTAATGATCCGAATGCAGCGCAGAAGCATTTAATCGAGCCATTGGCGAAACAGTGATAGCTTCTAAACCCAAGAATCTCGCACAAAATCGATTAAATGCCAATGTGTTAAATGTGAGATAGGGAGAGGCAATAAACGCGGACGTTGGCTGAATTCTGGCTGACTTTGCATAATGCGGTCACCACAGCCAAGAGTGGTAAAATCGCTTAAACTGGCGAGATGTTCCTGAATTCCTCGACGACAAATTACAACAAAATAGCCGACATTAAAATGTCGGCTACGATGCTTTATTCTCTACCTCTCTGATTTGAGGTAGTATAAGTGGTAGCCCCATGGGGATTTGAACCCCAGTCTTTAGGCTGAGAACCTAACGTCCTAGGCCGGGCTAGACGATGGGGCCACACAAATTTGGTGCATTGTTAAATTTTGGTGCGCGGGGTGGGATTTGAACCCACACAGCTTGCGCCATATGCCCCTCAAACATACGCGTCTGCCAGTTCCGCCACCCGCGCACGAAACTTATTTAATTGGCTTCTCTTAATTTTTGTCTAACAATTTTTTGCTGCTTCGTTAATACTTTATCGGAGAGCTCGTTCATTAATCTCATGCCTTCCAATTTTTTTAACGGAGATATCGTGAGCCCTTTTGATATCTTCTCTTTTCTTGTTTCCCAGGCAAAACTCATCGTTTCTTCCCAAATATTTTTATCTCTTCTATGTCGCGCAGATCCTTTTCCCTGCCCGACGCTTTTTTCATTTTTATAAAATTTTTAACTGAAATAATTTTCAACGTAAGCTTGCCGACTCTCGCTTTTATCGCATCTTTGTTAGCGACGCTAAAGCTAATGGGGGAATCAACCAAAATATCGACTTCTTCATAACTATCTCGGCCTTTATAAAAGTTGAAGGCCTTCATATTTTTATTCTTAATCCAATCTTTTCTTGTCGCCTGATCTGCGATACCCATGGGATCTACCGGCTGTTTAACATAATATCCCTGATGTTTTAAAATTTTTACGACCTTGCGAAGGTTATTGTCTGTCATGTCCACAAGAATATCCATGTCGAGCGTATTACGATTGCCACCCAGCAAATTGAAGGCAATTCCTCCGACAAGTACATATTTAACCTTCTGCCTTTGAAATTCCCTCAATATCTCTTCATATAATATCATAATTTCACGGCCCTATATTATATTCGATTCGCCGACAAAATCAAGCTTAACTTCTCGGCGCGTGGTAGCTTTTTTATGGCCGCCTCGCGCTTCAATGCCGCGGACCTCGTTGCAACTTTTTGTTTGTAGACAAGTTTGACAGGCGCCCTAACTCTTGTAAACTTAGCCCCTTTTCTTAAATTATGCTCTGATAAGCGCCTATCTATATCTGTTGTTACGCCTGTGTATAGCTTGCTATCTTTACACTCTATAATATAGACTTGCCACATTCGTGTCCTTATAAAGAAACTCGCGTTTGGGTTTTGGCCGATATTATTGCCCAGTGCCAGTCGGCACTTCGTGCCTCCGGTGCAGGGCATTCACCATTCGCCTTAACAATATGGCTGCGCCATGAACCTGAGCCCCGAAGGGGCGAATGGTTCATGGTTGCCCAGTTAGGATTCGAACCTAAACAAGCAGATCCAGAATCTGCTGTGCTACCGTTACACCACCGGGCAACGCTTAACAAAATTTTGAAAGACGCGCGAGGACCTTTTCGCGGCCCAATAATTCCATCATGTCAAATAACCCCGCGCCTACGGTCTTTCCGCTTATCGCGACACGGGTCGGGTGTATCAATTCACCGGCCTTTACCTTTAATTCATCGGCCAGCTTCCTGTAAGCCTCTTCTATCGCCACTTTGCCGAAGTCGGCGCACCCGGTAACGGCGGTTTTGCATCTTTGCACTATCTCTTTTGCGCCGGGCTTATTTAAATATTTTTCTACCGCCTTCTGATCATACTCTATCTCATCGGCAAAAAATATCTTATAGACGCTTACCAGGTCGTCTAACGTGCGGGTCCTCTCTTTATACGCCAAAATTATACTTTTCCATTGCTCGCGGTCGTATTTAGAGCCGAGCACATTTTTAAACTTAAGAAATTCTTCTGCCGCGGCCACAAGTTTTTCTAAGTCCATATTCTTTATATACTGGCCGTTCATCCAGCTTAACTTGTCCATATCGAATATCGCGCCGGTCTTGTTGACGTCCTTTACATCAAATAGTTTTATTATCTCTTCTATGGGCAGCACTTCGACATCATTCCCCGGCGCCCATCCCATCAAAGATAAATAATTCACGAGCGCCTCCGGTAAAAATCCCATATTCTTATACTCGAATATGCTCGTCGCGCCATGGCGCTTCGATAGACGGCCGCCGTCCTTGCTCAGTATAAGCGGTATGTGCGCAAATTTTGGCAGCGGCAGGCCCAGCGCCTCATATAGCATGACCTGTTTGGGCGTATTCGATATATGGTCATCGCCGCGTATAATATGGGTTATCTTCATCTCGTAATCATCCACAACGCACGCGAAATTATACGTCGGGGTGCCGTCCGATTTCATAAGCACCTGGTCCTTTATATCATCGGTTGAAAATTCCACTTTGCCGCGTATCATATCTTCGAAAGATACTTTTTTGCCTTTTTCAACCTTGAATATTATAGCCGGCCCTTCAAGATACGCCAGATTTTTTTCCACCAAAATTTGAGCGTATTTTTTATACACATCAAAACGGTTTGATTGAAATACAAGCTCGTCATCCCAGGACATAAAAAGCCACTTCAAAGATCCCAATATCTCATCGAGATATTCGCTCTTAGAGCGCTCTTTGTCGGTATCCTCTATCCTTAGAATAAATTTACCGTTATTATGGCGGGCGTATAACCAATTAAATAATGCGGTCCTCGCGCTTCCTATATGTAAATAGCCCGTAGGGCTTGGGGCAAATCTTACTTTTACCATTGTATTACGCTTTTGTGTAACCTTTCTCTATAGCTTTTTTATTTAATTGATAGACGCTCTCTTTGTCACCCATCATCTCTTTTAACGCAGCTGTCACCGCTCTTAGGGGAAATATTTTGGAGCGCTTAAGAAGAGCCCCTATGGCTATCATATTCGCGCAGCGGGAACTTCCTAATTTTGAGGCTATCTCCGTCATCGGTATCGAAACCGTCTTTATGTCTTTGCGCGACGGCTTAGCCCGGGCCAAAGACTTATTCATTATCAGTATACCTTTGGGTTTTAATTTCCCCTCGTATTTTGCCATCGATTGTTCATTCATCGCTACTAATATGTCCGGGTTGGCTATTATAGGATTGGCTATCTCTTTATCCGATATTTTGGTGACAGAATACGCTGTGCCGCCGCGCACTTCGGCTCCATAAGCCGGCATCCAGGTAACATTTTTATGCAGATTAAGCCCCGTCTGCGCGATGAGCTTACCCATCAACATTATTCCCTGCCCGCCGAAACCCGCAAATAGTATTTCTGTTGTTTTGTTTTTCATGATCAATATGTTTTAACGACTCCTATGGGGTAGAACGTCGAAACCTCATTCTTAATGCGCTCTACAGATTGTAACGGTGTCATTCCCCAGTACGTCGGACAATTCGATAATACTTCCACCATAGAGAAGCCTTTGCCCTCTATCTGCGTCCTGAACGCCTTTGTAATGGCGCGTTTTGCCCTTAGGATCTCCTGCGCCGAATGTATAGAAACTCGCTCTAAGTATTTAACGCCTGGTAGTATGGACAACATCTCTAATATCTTTAACGGATAGCCGTCATTTCTTAAGCTGCGGCCATGTATAGTAGTCGCCGTCTTCTGGCCCGCCAATGTCGTAGGGGCCAATTGGCCGCCTGTCATGCCGTATACGCCGTTATTTACGAATATTACCGTTATATTTTCTCCCCTATTTGCGGCATGGATTATCTCGGCGGTGCCTATCGCGGCAAGGTCCCCATCCCCCTGATAAGTAAACACGATGTTATCGGGCCTCACCCTTTTTATGGCTGTAGCGACAGCAGGGGTTCTGCCATGCGCCGCCTCGCTGACATCAAAATCCCAATAATCATACGCTATTACGGCGCACCCTACCGGAGCGATACCTATAACACGTTCGCGTATGCCAAATTCGTCTATCGCCTCACAAATAAGCCTATGAACTATGCTGTGGCCGCATCCCGCGCAATAGTGCAACTCTACGTCACGCATACTTTTCGGGCGTGAAAATACCAATACTTCTTCCGTCTTCGGTCTTTTCTTTTTCATGCTAAAGCTTCTATTCTGGTTAAGATCTCCTCGACACTGGGCACGCCGCCGCCGGCCCTGCCGTAAAAATCGACTTCGGCCTTGCCGTTTACGGCTATCATTACGTCCTCTACCATTTGGCCCGCGCTCATCTCCACAACAAGGAATTTCTTTGCCTTTGAGGCTGCTTCATTGATAGTCTTTGAGGGGAACGGCCATAATGTTATAGGCCTTATCAGCCCGACTTTTAATCCTTTCGCGCGCGCCATTTCCATAGACGCTTTTGCCGTCCTGGCAATCGATCCGTAGGCGACCAGTATTATATCGCTGTCTTTGATATTATGCGCGGCAAAGAGCACTTCTTTGCTTTTAATGGTATTGTATTTTTCCTGCAGTTTCTTATTATGCTCCTCGAGCGCGCCTTCCGGAAGGTAAAAAGATCTTACTATATTTGGCGCCCTGCCCTTACAGCCTGTCAGCGCCCATGGTTTGTCGGGTATTTGGGGTTCGGGACCCGGCGTCCGTAATTGTATAGGCTCCATCATCTGCCCTAATAGCCCGTCGCCCAATATAATAACGGGATTCCTGTATTTGTCGGCAATATCAAAAGCCATAAATGTATAATCCATTAATTCCTGCGCTGAAGCGGGGGCCAGTACTATAGATTTATAATCCCCGTGTCCGCCGCCTTTGACGCTTTGAAAATAGTCACTCTGGGCCGGCGCTATATTGCCAAGCCCCGGGCCGCCTCTTTGCATATTAACTATTACGCATGGCAATTCCGCCCCGGCGATATATGATATGCCTTCCTGTTTCAGGCTCATGCCCGGCGAAGATGATGATGTCATGGCCCGTTCACCCGCGGCAGAGGCTCCAAAAACCATATTTATCGCGGCAAGTTCCGATTCTGCCTGTATAAAGACCCCTCCGGTTTCCGACATACGCTTAGCCATGTACGCGGTAAGCTCATTCTGCGGTGTAATGGGATATCCGGCATAAAATTTACAGCCGGCAAGCATAGCCCCTTCGCCGCAAGCCTCATTACCGCACATCAGTATTTTTCTCGTCATAATTATCTATAAACCTCTATAATACATTCCGGGCATACAAGGGCGCACATGGCGCACCCTGAACATTTACCGCCCAAAAACTTAACTGGCTTCACCCCTTTTGCGTTCAATCGATCCGATACCTTTATAAGATTATTGGGGCAATTAACCACGCAAAGGTAACAACCCTTGCACCTATCTTTGTTTATCTTTATCCTTGCCATGTATTTAACCCACAACCTCTCTTGTAATTACATCGCAAATTGCGTCGGGTGTCAAGTTATACTTCGCGAACAGCTCGGCACGGGCGCCATGTTCTATAAATTTGCTTGGCAGGCCTATTCTCCTTACCTTTACACCATTAATATTTTCTCTTTCCATAAATTCTAATACCGCGCTGCCGAATCCGCCCTCAAGCACGCCTTCTTCAATAGTAACTATCCTTTTAGTGCCGCGGCAAACTTCTTCGATAGCCTCTCCGTCGATGGGTTTAACAAACCTGGCATTGATGACAGAGGCATCTATCCTCTTCTTCATCAATAGCGCGGCGACTTCAAGCGCTGTATATACCATAGATCCTATCGCGATAATCGCTATATCCTTGCCGTTCTTGATCACTTCGGCCTTACCGGTCTCGACCGGCGTTTTATTTGCCGCGTGTTTGGCTAAGATAAGATGCGCGTCATTTGACAGCATGGGGGAGGAGCCTCTGGGGTATCTTATCGCCATCGCCTTGGGCTGCCGGACCGCATAATCGATCATCTCCTTTAGTTCATCGGTATCTTTGGGGGCCATCACCATAAGATTGGGTATATGCCGTAAATAGGCGATATCGAAAACACCGTGATGCGTCGGGCCGTCCTCTCCGACCAAGCCTGCTCTATCGAGACAAAATATGACGGGCAGGTTCTGCAGGCAGACATCGTGGACGATCTGGTCATACGAGCGCTGTAAAAATGTGGAGTATATGGAGACTACCGGTTTAAAACCGCCCCTGGCAAGGCCCGCGCTTAACCCCACCGCATGCTCTTCCGATATGCCGACATCAAAAAAACGTTCCGGAAATAGTTTCGCGAAATCATTAAACCCTGTACCGTCTATCATTGCGGCGCTTATACCCACCACCTTGGGATCATTTTGAGCGATTTCGACTATCTTCGCGCTGAAAGCTTCGGTAAACGTCTCTTTCGCGCCTTTGCTAACTGGTATACCCGTCGCGATATCGAAAGGCCCCGTTGAATGAAATGCGCTGGGGGAGTTTTCCGCCGGGCTGTATCCTTTACCTTTCTTTGTTATCGCATGGATTAAAAGAGGTTCGTCCAGATCCGCCACATTCTTAAATACATCCACAAGCTGCGCTATATTATGCCCGTCTATAGGGCCGAAATATCTGAAACCCATCTCTTCGAATAACATCCCCGGTATAAGAAGATTTTTCAGGCCCTCTTCGAGTTTTCTGGCGGCCCTGTATGCCCTGAAACCAAAACGGGGTATTCTTATCAATACTCTTTCCACATCACGCCTTATTTTGTTATAAGCGGGGTTCGTTATTATCCGGTTTAAGTACCTACTCAAGGCTCCGACGCTTTTTGATATCGATAATTCGTTATCATTCAGCACAACTATCACGTTCTTTTTAAGGTGCCCTGTGTGATTAAGCGCTTCGAATGCCATTCCTCCGGCAAGCGCGGCGTCGCCTATTACAACTATCGTTTTCCTATTGTCCTTGTTCAAATCTTTTGCCAGAACAAGGCCCAGCGCGGTCGATATAGATGTCGAGCTATGTCCGCAGGTGACTATGTCATGTTCGGGAGACTCATCTTTATTTGGAAATCCGCTTATACCGCCAAGCTGTCTTAGTGTGGAAAAAGAACGTAACCGGCCCGTCAGTATTTTATGCGCGTAAGCCTGGTGCCCCACATCCCACAAAACCATATCGCGGGGCGTGTTAAACGTATAGTGTATAGCCACCGCGAGCTCTACCGCGCCCAGGCTTGAGGACAGATGCCCGCCCGTCTTCGATACTGTAGATACGATCTGGTCGCGTATCTCTTTAGCGAGCGTGGGCAGTTCGGTAAGTTTTAACTTACGCAGATCACTTACGTCGTTTATCGTATCGACCAATCTCATTATATGATCCTCTTTACAGAGTAATCGGCCATAGCCTTTAGCTTGTCCGCTTTTTTACCGAATATCTTAAGTTCTTTTTTCGCTCTCTCTATAAACACAGCCGCTTCTTTGCGTGCTCCCGCGCCTCCATCCAAAAGATCATCGACTGCCTGGAAGGATAGGCCAAAATTTAACCCAAATTTTTGAAGCGCGGCCGTTTCTCTGCGGCCCGCGCCCGCGACAATCGCGCCTGCCTTTGTTGATACCTCAAAAAGTTTCGCGGTTTTAAGAAGGTTTATCTTCTTTAATATATTCCTGTCTTTCTTATCCTGAAATTCCATATCAAGCGCCTGCCCGCCCACCATCCCATTCACACCAACTGCTTCTGACACTTCTTGTATTATCTCGAGGCCCGCTTTTGCGTGGGTATGTCTTGCTATTATGCCAAACGCCAAGGTAAGCAGCGCGTCCCCGGCAAGAATCGCGTTCGCTTCCCCAAACACTTTATGGCAAGTCGGCTTACCCCGGCGAAGATCATCATTGTCCATCGCCGGAAGATCATCGTGTATAAGCGAGTATGTATGTATAAATTCTATCGCGCACGCTATCGGCATAGCGTCTTTAACAGAACCGGCGCAAACCCTTGCCGACTCTATTAAAATTAGAGGCCTTATCCGTTTTCCCCCCGAAAGAACACTGTATCTGACGGCTTTTTGTATTATACCGTCGCCTTTTGGCAGATACTTTTCCAGATTTTTATCTATCTCTATAAGGGCCAAACTATTTCTGAACTTTCTTTTTGGATTCTGCCTTTTCTTCGGCCATTGTCTCATCGAACGGCTTGAGCTCTACAGAGCCATCTTCCGACTTTAAAAGGATCTCCACTTTCTTCTTCGCGACTTCAAGTTTTTTCGCGCAAAGTTTTGACAATTTTATACCTTCTTCGTACTTGCCAAGCGCGTCATCCAAAGATAAATTGCCGCTTTCAAGATCATCCACTATCTTCTCAAGTTTTTTTAACGCGTCTTCGAACTTTATCTCAGCCATCGCTTCCCCCTTATTCTATATTTTCTACCCTGCTTATAAATTTTCCATGACCCAATTTTGTCTCCACGGTATCGCCTATCTCCAGCGACTTGGCGTCTTTTACTATTGTGCCCTCGGGCATCTTAGCGGTAATGCTGTAACCTCTCCCTAATATCGATACCGGGCTCAAAACTTCGAGCTTGCTTAATATGCGGTTAAATTTCTCACCACACATATCGACTATATGATCTATCCTTATAGACATATCTTTTCTAAGGTCGTCCACGCGCTGTTCCTGCTGAATAATATAATTTAACGGCTGCCTTAGAACATACGCGCCTTGAAGGCTGCGCAACTTTTCTCTTAAAGCATCTATAATTCCAAAAGCCGCGTTATTTAAGCGCGTAGTGGCAGTATTTATCAGCCTGGTAAGATCCTCTTTTTTTGGAATAACGAGCTCTGCCGCCGCCGAAGGCGTGGGGGCCCGAAAATCCGCTACAAAATCCGATATCGTAAAATCTATCTCGTGGCCCACCGCGCTTATTACGGGTATTGCGGAAGAGAATATCGCGCGCGCCACGACCTCCTCATTAAAGGGCCACAGGTCTTCAAGACTGCCTCCTCCGCGTCCCACTATCATGACATCTATATTCTTAAGTTCGTTGAATTGCCTTATCGCAGCGGATATTTCATCTTTAGCTTCGACGCCTTGTACCTTTACAGGATTTATAATTATCTCCACATTGGAAAATCTGCGCCTGGCTATATTCAGTATATCCTGTATCGCTGCGCCCGTAGGGCTTGTCACGACGCCTATCCTCGTCGGAAGAAACGGTATCGGCACTTTATATTTCTCGTCAAAAAGGCCTTCCTTCTGCAATTTTTCCTTTAACTGCTGAAACTGCAGTTGCAGCGCGCCCACTCCTTTAGGCTCTATCTCTTCTACTATAAGCTGATAATCACCGCGGGCCTCGTAAACGCTTACCGAGCCGAATGCTATTATCTTCATCCCGCTCTTTAAATTAAACTTCAGTTTTTCATTCGCGCGCTTAAACATCGCGCACTTTATAACAGAGTTGGCGTCCTTAAGGCTAAAATACATGTGGCCCGAAGTATGAAGTATGAAATTCGACATCTCGCCTTCCACCCATACACCGGGAAATGAGTCCTCTATTATCACCCGTATATACTTGGTGAGTTCCGAGACCGAATATACATGTTTCTCTTTTTGCTCGTTCTTCATCTTCTTAGATATGTATCTATCGCGCGGGCCGCGCGCTTGCCCGCGCCCATCGCAGAAATTACCGTAGCGGCGCCCGTAACTATATCGCCGCCGGCGAATACGCCTTTAATAGAAGTCATGCCGTCTTTATCGGTAATAATATTCCCATTCTCATTAAGTTTAAGGTCGCGCATCATCGCCGGTAATAAAGGATTAGGTCCCTGGCCTATAGCGCAAATAACCGTATCTATCTTCATCTTGAAATCAGAGCCTTTTACCGGCACCGGCCTGCGCCGAGAGCTCGCGTCCGGCTCTCCGAGCTCATTGCGCATCAACTGGGTTTCTTTTACCCATCCATTATCATCGCCGGAAAATTTTACCGGATGCGTCAACAGCTCAAACTTTATCCCCTCTTCTTTCGCCCTATGGATCTCGTCTATACGCGCCGGCATCTCTTTTTCCGTACGGCGATAAATAATATATACCTCTTTCGCGCCGAGCCTTAAGGCGCACCTGGCGGAGTCCATGGCCACATTACCGGCGCCGACAACGGCCGCGATATCGCCGACTTTTACGGGAGTCTCATACTCCGGAAAAAGATATGACTTCATAAGATTTGTTCTTGTTAAAAATTCATTTGCCGAATATATACCGTTTAAAGATTCTCCTTCTACCCCAAGAAAATATGGCAGGCCCGCGCCAATACCTATGAAGAACGCCTTAAACCCGTCGCCCCTTAATTCGTCTATAGTCTTTGTCTTACCGGCAAGAAAGTTAACTTCTATCTTTACCCCGAGGCTTCTAACATAATCTATATCCCATTCGACTATGTTCTTCGGAAGCCTGAATTCAGGAATCCCATAAGCCAGGACCCCGCCTGTTTTATGCAGGGATTCGAATATCGTAACGTCATACCCCGCTCTGGCAAGCTCACCCGCGCAAGTGATTCCGGACGGGCCTGAGCCGATTATCGCGACCTTCGGGCCTGTAACCTGACGGCTCCGTGAGCCGGTGGCTTTCTTCACATGCGCCATTTCCCAATCCGCCGCGAAACGCTCGAGATCGCCTATCCCGATAGGCGCGTCTTTTTTAGCTAATATGCATGTCTTTTCACACTGGTCTTCCTGCGGACAGACTCTGCCGCAAACTGCCGGAAGAGCATTCTTCTCTCTTATCTTTAAAACCGCTTTTTCAAATTCGCCCCTGGCTATATGATTTATAAACTCTGGTATATTTATCTCTACGGGACAGCCGCCTACACAAAGCGCTTTTTTACATTGTAAGCACCTTGAGGCCTCTTTCTTTGCCTCATCCTCGGTAAGGCCCAGAGCCACCTCATTAAAATTTTTTATTCTATCTCTTGGATCTTGCGTTCTCATAATAATCTATCCCACCGCCGCGGTGAAACCGTAGTTATCTACATAACACCGCGGCGGTGTCCATAGTTCTCATCTATATGCGCAATTCTTATGCCCGGCCTGGAAGGCTTCGAATGACTTCTTCTCTTCTGCCAAAAATCTTTTCTGGCGTTTTAAAAACAGATCCCAGTCCACAAGATGGCCGTCGAATTCCGGTCCGTCAACACAAACAAATTGGGTCTTCCCGCCCACAATGACCCTGCATGTCCCGCACATGCCTGTGGCATCGACCATATTCGCGTCCAATGACACCAGTGTCTTTATGCCGCAAGGTCTTGTGCATTCAGAAACGGCCTTCATCATTATGTCCGGCCCGACACAATAGCATATATTAAATATCTTCTTCGCGGTTATCTCACGCAGCGGCCCTGTCACCAGGCCCTTTACGCCGTAAGAGCCGTCGTCTGTTGTAACAATCAAATCGTCGCTATATTGCTTTAATTCTTTTTCTAAAATTACAAGCTCTTTTGTCCGGCCGCCAATTATCGTAAAGACATAATTATCGTTGGATTTCGCGTATTTGGCTATCGGCAGGATCTCCGCTATGCCGACGCCGCCGGCGACCAATACTGCGTTGCCGATTTTTCCAAAATCTGTCGCCTTGCCAAGCGGGCCGAGCAGGTCCGATATCGAATCTCCGGCCTTAAGGCATCCGAGCCTCTTTGTCGTTGTGCCGGCTTCCTGGAATATTATTGTTACGGTACCTTTTTTCGGATCGGAATCGTTTATGGTAAGCGGTATACGCTCGCCGGTCTCGTCTATCTTCACGATAACGAATTGCCCGGCCTTCGCGTTCTTCGCGATAACGGGCGCATCGAGCGACACCTTCCACATCACCGAATTGAGCTTCGTCTTCTCGAGAATTTTATGCGGCATACCGTTTACCTTATACCCTCCCGGTGGGTAAGACGTGCCTTACCCACCGGGAGGGTAATTCTTATTAAGCCAGCTTCTCCTGGACGCGTTTGATAGATTCGGCCTTGCCTGTCTTTTCATCTATATCTATTATCGCGCCGTGAAGCTGAACGTCGCCTTCGGCCATCTCAAACTTTGTCGGCATCTGCGATATGAATCGCGTAAGGATCTGCTCTTTATTCCTGCCTATGACTGAATCGAAAGGTCCCGTCATACCCGCGTCTGTCAGAAAAGCCGTGCCTTTCGGCAGGATCTTCTCATCGGCAGTCTGGACATGTGTATGCGTACCTATGATAGCGCTTACCGACCCGTCGAGAAACCAGCCCATCGCCATCTTCTCGCTCGTCGCTTCGGCATGGATATCGACTATTATCACCCTTGCCTTGTTCTTTATCCTGTCTACTTCGGCCTTCGCGGCCCTGAACGGACACTCGATGGCCTGCATAAAAACACGGCCCTGCAGGTTTATTACGCCGACTTCCACTCCGGACTTCGATTCAACCACCGTAGACCCGGAGCCCGGAGACTCGCGTGGATAATTCGCGGGACGCAATATCCTGGCATCCTGCGACAATCTGTCTGATATCTCTTTGCGCTTCCAGATATGATCGCCCGATGTTATAACATCGATGCCATAACCCAATAATTCATCGACGAGCATAGGAGTTATTCCCGAGCCGCCCGCGACATTTTCACCGTTGGCCACGATAAAATCTATCTTCTCTCTCTTTACAATCTTGGGAACAAGCTCTTTTATCGCGTGCCTTCCAGGCTCGCCTACTATGTCACCGATGAACAATACCCTCATGGAAACTCCTTTATTTCGCGTATTCTACGGCTCTGGTCTCCCGTATAACCGTAACTTTGATCTGCCCGGGGAATTCTAACCCTTCCTCGATCTTCTTAGTTATATCGCGCGCCATCACAGCCGCCTGGGCATCCGTTATCTTATCCGGCTGGACTATTACGCGCACTTCGCGCCCCGCCTGTATAGCATAGGCCTTCTCGACACCTTTGAATGAATCGGCTATCGACTCAAGCTTCTCAAGCCTCTTTACATACGTCTCGAGCGTTTCGCGTCTGGCGCCTGGGCGAGCCGCGCTTATAGCGTCTGCCGCCTGGGCTAATACCGCCAAAAGCGTCTTAGGTTCTATATCCTGATGATGCGCCTCTATCGCGTGGCAAATATTTTCGGGTTCATTGTATTTACGCGCGAGATCCGAGCCTATTTTCGCGTGAGTACCTTCGACTTCGTGGCTTACGGCTTTACCAAGGTCATGAAGCAGCCCTATCCTTTTGGCCAGAGTAAAATCGAGCTTCAACTCATTTGCCATTACGCCCATAAGATACGCGACTTCTTTGGAGTGCTGCAGCACATTTTGGCCGTAACTGGTCCTGTATCTTAGCCTTCCTAAAAGCTTCACTATCTCCGGATGGAGGCCGTGTAATCCGGCATCGAAGAGAGCTTTCTCTCCTTCTTCTGCCATCGATTTCTCCATCTCTTTCTTGGTTTTCTCTACGACTTCCTCGATCCTTCCGGGGTGAATACGCCCATCTTCAAGCAATTTTTCTAAGGAGAGTTTGGCTATCTCGCGCTTTACAGGATCAAACCCTGACAGTATCACCGCTCCCGGAGTATCATCGATAATAACGTCTACCCCGGTCGCTATTTCAAGGGCGCGTATATTCCTGCCTTCACGCCCGATTATTCTGCCCTTCATCTCATCGCTCGGCAGATTTACAACGCTTACCGTCGTCTCGACCGTATGCTCTACCGCGCATTTTTGTATAGCCAGACCCACTATCTTTCGCGCTTCCTTATCGGCTTTCTCCTTCGCTTCTTCCTCGACGCGTTTGATCATTATCGCGGCTTCCTGCTTGACATCGTCTTCGAGCCGCCTTAATAATACCTGACGCGCCTCATCCTTCGTCATCCCAGAAACTTTCTGCAGCTTATCCTTTTCCTCCTGGATCATGGCTTCAAGCGTCTTCTCTTTCGTCTGCATATGCTTCTCTTTTTCAACAAGAGTGGAATCACGCCTATCAAGATCCTTGTCTTTTCTGTCAATGATGTCGGCCTTTCTATCCATGTTCTCTTCTTTTTGGTTCAGGCGCTTTTCCAACACATTCAGTTCCTGGCGCCTGGTCCTGGATTCATGCTCAAACTCCGTCCTTAACTTCAGAAGAAGGTCTTTGGATTCAAGCTCTGCCTGACGACGAATCTTGTCCGATTCATTTGCGGCACTCTCTAATGTTTTTTTAGCTCTCTCTTCAGCGTTTTTTAATTTCTTTGTGGCATAGCGCTTCCTGATAAAATACCCAAGCATGAAAAATATGACAGCGCCGATGCCCGCCAGCCCTATGGTGGTCAACAATGTGTCCTGGTGCATAAAACTTCCTCCTCTATAGAATGAACCGTAGAAGATAAAGCCATAATGACGGCTTTTAATACGCCGCTTATCAAAACGCTTATCTTACAACGGGTTACGCTGTGATTGTTTCGCTTCGCGGAATCGTCTAAACTCAACCACTAACGATTTTCGAGACGGGAATGTCGTGTGGGTCTTTGGGAAGATCTTCCAGGACCTGGAAGTCAAATGCCAGGCCGATAGCCTTGGTTGCAGCTGGTAAGCCTGATAAGAATCTGTCGTAGTAGCCGTGACCTCGCCCTAACCTTATGTTATTTTTATCAAACGCGATGCCCGGAACTACAACCAAATCTATATCATCTAAAGGGACTTCTTCTACCCTGTCGTACCTGGGTTGATATATCCCAAAATGCTGACTTTCTAAATCTTCCAGCCTATTTTTAATTTCGCCCGCTATCAATCTCTTCTCTTCCTTCAAAATTACAGGAACACAAACCCTTTTTCCCGCTTTAAGCGCCTCGTCTATCATGAAGCAGGTATCTACTTCATCCTTCAACGAGACATAAAACATCACAACCTTTGCCTTTTTAAACTCCTCTTCGTCAAATAGCTTATCCTTTATTATACCACTTTTTCTGGATTTTTCAAGCGGC
Organism: Candidatus Omnitrophota bacterium; assembly: GCA_030695905.1. NCBI lineage: Bacteria > Pseudomonadati > Candidatus Omnitrophota > Candidatus Omnitrophota bacterium. The sequence continues at coordinate 36,858 of JAUYOL010000028.1, forward strand.
GAATGCGCCCTAAGCTTCTCTTTTATGTGCTTCCTGATCTTATGCTTCACCGCAGCTCTTCTTTCCCTTAATTATCCCTTGATATTACTCTTTTTACTCATATAATCGTTAATAGCGCTTCTTAAGGCCTCTTCGGCCAATACCGAACAATGCATCTTTATCTTAGGCAAGCCTCCCAATGCTTCCGCGACGGCCCTATTAGAGACCTTGAGAGCCTCTTCTATCGTCTTACCCTTCACCAGATCCGTGACCATGCTTGACGTAGCTATGGCAGCGCCGCATCCGAATGTCTTAAATTTAGCATCAGTGATTACTCCCTTATCGTCCACTTTGATATAAAGCCGCATAATGTCTCCGCAAACAGGATTGCCCACATTCCCTACACCGCTTGCGTCAGGAATCTCTCCGACATTATGAGGATTCTTGAAATGCTCCATTACCTTCTCTGAATATTGACCTTCCATCTCTATTTCCCTTTCTCATATAACGGCGACATCGCGCGCAGCCTCTTTATTATCGGAGGCAATACGCTGATTACATAATCGATCTCTTCTTTGGTATTATCCCTGCCCAATGAAAATCTCACCGAACCTTGAGTATTGACGGCATCGACGCCCATCGCGCTAAGAACATGCGACGGCTCTAATGTTCCCGATGTACATGCCGAACCGGTTGAAACCGCTATGCCTTCCATATCGAGATTTAATATTATAGACTCACCCTCCAGATACGTAAAACTTACATTCAGCGTATTGGGCAATCTTTTTTCAGGGTGGCCGTTTAGTTTTATATCTTCTATATTTGCCGTTATGCCTTTATATAGATAATCCCTTAGGTCTTTTATCTTATCCTCTTGCGCGATCTCCTGCTTCGCGAGTTCCGCGGCGCGGCCGAGCCCGACGATGCCGGCTACATTTTCCGTACCGGCGCGCTTGCCCATTTCATGGTGTCCGCCATGCATCTGGGGCGTTATTTTTGTCCCTTTCTTCAGATATAAAGCTCCCATGCCTTTGGGACCGTAAATCTTGTGGGCTGACATCGATAACAGATCCACATTCATCTGGCTTGCCGCAAATGAAAGTTTTCCCACAGCCTGAACAGCATCCGTATGAAAATAGATGCCTTTTTCTTTCGCGATCCGAACCATCTCTTCTATAGACTCGATCGTTCCTATCTCATTGTTCGCGTACATCAGCGTTATAAGCATAGTCTTGTCGGTGATCGCTTTTTTTAGATCTTGCGGATTTATCATGCCGTACTGGTCGGCACCCAGATATGTGACACTATACCCTTCTTTCTCCAAAAACTTACATGTATTCAGTACCGCGTGGTGCTCTATTGCCGATGTTATTATATGATTTCCTTTTGATTTTAACGCATGGGCTACGCCCTTTATCGCGTAATTGTCGGATTCTGTCCCGCCCGACGTGAAGATGATCTCTTCGGCGCTGGCAGCGCCCAAAAGATCCGCCACTTTCGCGCGAGCCGCATCTATTGCTTTACGCGCGGTCCTGCCAAATTGATGCACGCTGGACGCGTTGCCATAGACATCCTTCATGAACGGCAGCATCGCTTCTAAAACTTCCGCTCTCATTTTTGTTGTAGCATTATTATCGAGATATACCTGCCTCATGTGCACCTTCCTATTTTTTGCCGCAAAGATCTTCCAGTGTTACCGATTCCAGACAATCGTCGATGGCCTTCGCCAATTTCGCCCATACTGTTTTTGCCACACATGTACTTTTGCGCTGGCACACGCTCTTCCATCCTTCGCGTCCAGCCGCGCAATCGACAGGCGTAATACTGCCCTCGAGAGTCTTTACTATGTCACCTACCGTGATCCGGCCGGGATCCTTGGAAAGCATATACCCTCCCGACGGGCCCCTGACACTTTTTACCAGGTTCTCGCGCCTTAACTTATTGAGCAACTGCTCTAAATATACGCTGGATATGCCTTCTCTATCCGAAATATCTTTAATAGATACCGCGCACTTGCCCTGGGCCATGGCAATATTCACCATCGCCCGTAAACCATATGTCGATTTCGTCGAAAGCTTCATGCGGGTATTTTCTCATACCTGACAAGAATGGTCAAGTATAAAATATAAGTAAATTTTCTCCACCCACAAGAGCCCTCGAGGGATGGGGTACCTCGCGGGAACGCTTACTTTTCCCCTGCGAGGAAAAGTAAGCTCGGACTCATTGCTCGCTCTCCCGCCAAATAATGTAGAATAGCCCTATATGTTATGCGGTAGCCTTGTTTTTAAAGGTATTTGG